>JBAPXO010000384.1:0-5799 GCA_049284255.1 Solirubrobacteraceae bacterium
GTCCAAGCAGGACATCGAGAATCGCGTCCACGAGCGCTCGGTGCTCGCTGGTGCGCTGATCGACAGCCTCTTCCAGTCCTCGTCGCACACCGCCGCCGCCCAGGACGCGAAGCTCTACGGCACGCCAACGGTCTCCAAGGCCCTGCTCAACCACGCGCGCAGCAAGAACCAGTACGCGGTTCTGGTCACCCCCAGCGGAAGCGTGGTCGCCGCCTCTGACGGCTTCACGGCTCAGGCCCGGTCCGACCTGCGCATTTCGGAAGCGGTCAAGCTTCTGCGCGCCGGTCATCCCTGGGCGCTCGGCAACGTGCTGCCGTTTCGCAAGACCGGGGTCATCAACTACGGGATCGCCTTCCCGACCGCCTCCGGCACCCGTTACTTGCTGACGGGCTTCCTGCCCGGAGCTCTGAGCGCGTTCCTGCAGGCCGACCTGCGCCAGATCCCCGGAGTCAAGGGCGCGCACAACTACCTCCTGGACGGCAACAACGTCGTCCTCTCGTCGACCAACCCCCAGCGACCTGCCGGGTATCGGTTCACCGGGGCGGCCGGAAAGGCGCTGTCTCTCTCCAAGGGTGAGCGCCTCGGGCACTACTACGACGAGGTCAGGTTGGCCAACACGAGCTGGCGGGTCGTCCTCGCGGCGCCCAACGGGCCTCTGTTCGCCAGCGTGTCGGGATTGCGGCGGTGGTTGCCGTGGATCATCTTCGCCCTCTTCGGGGTCGTGGCCCTGGTCACGCTGTTGCTCGCCCGCAAGGCTCTGCGTGACTCCGACCGCGTCGCCGAGGCCAACTCCCAGCTGACTTCGGCCAACACCCAGCTCGCCGACGCCAAGGCCAGCCTGGAGGACGCCAACGGAGCGCTGGCGGAGTCAAACAGCGCGCTCGCGGTCACCAACGCCGAACTGGAGCGGCGGGCCCGTGAGCTCGCGCGCTCCAACGCCGAACTCGATCAGTTCGCTTCGATCGCCAGCCACGACCTGCAGGAGCCCCTGCGCAAGGTGCGCACGTTCACCGAGCGGATCAGGGAGTCTGAGGGCGACACCCTGTCTGAGCGCGGCCACGATTACCTCCAGCGTGCCAACGCCTCGGCCGAGCGCATGCAGCGGCTGATCGAGGACCTGCTCAGGTACTCGCGGGTCGGCAGCCAGGGTCAGCCGTTCCGTCTCGTCGACCTCGGTCAGGTCACGGCCGAGGTGATCGAGGATCTCGATGACCAGATCACCCGCTCGGGCGCGATCGTCCGCGTCGGCGCGCTGCCGACGATCTCGGCCGACCCGCCGCAGATGCGCCAGCTCATGCAGAACCTCATCTCCAATGCGCTGAAGTTCACGCGTGAGGGGGTCACCCCCGAGGTCGATATCGAGGGCAAGATGGACTCCGGATGGGTGAGCATCACCGTGCGCGACAACGGCATCGGTTTCGATCCCCAGTACAGCCGTCGGATCTTCCGCGTATTCGAGCGGCTCCATGGCCGGGGAACCTACGCTGGAACCGGAATCGGTCTCGCGCTGTGCCGTAAGATCGCTGAGCGGCACGGCGGGACGGTCGACGCTCACAGCGTCCCCGATGAAGGCTCGACCTTCACGGTCACCATGCAGGCGCGACGCACCTCGGCCGTCTCAGACGTGCCGTCGGTCGACGAGACCGAGGACAACGCGCATGCAACCGAACAGGAGCCGTATGTCGCAGCCTGAGGCCCCTTCGAGGCCGTTCACGATCCTGCTGGCCGACGATGACGAGGAGGATCGCGAGCTCGCTCGCGACGCCCTCCAGGACTCGCGCCTGGCCAACGAGATGCGGTTCGTCCACGACGGACAGGATCTGCTGGACTACCTGCGTCATGAGGGGCGGTGGGCGGATGCCGGCGCCGACGCGCCGCGCCCGGGAATCATCCTCCTGGACCTCAACATGCCCAAGAAGGACGGGCGGGAGGCGCTGGCCGAGATCAAGGCCGACGATTCGCTCAAGCGGATCCCGATCGTCGTGCTCACGACCTCCAAGGATGAGGCCGACGTCCTGAGCACCTACGACCTCGGGGTGAGCTCGTTCATCACCAAACCGGTCACGTTCGGCGGCCTCGTGGACGTGATGAAGACCTGGACTCAATACTGGTTCGAGATCGTCGAGCTTCCCAACGGGGAAGTCCATGGGAACGGATAACCACGAGATGATCCGGGTGCTCCTCGTCGAGGACGACGAGGACGACTATCTCATCACCCGGGACATGCTCGATCGGCAGGACCGGGTTCGCTTCGAGATCGACTGGCGGTCCAACTACGCCGATGCGCTGGCGGCGATCGCCGAGCAGCGTCACGACGTCTACCTGATCGACTACCGGCTGGGCGAGCACACCGGTCTGCAGCTCGTGCGCGAGGGTTTCGCCGCGCAACCCTTCGTCCCGGTGATCATGCTCACCGGGCAGAGCGACTACGAGATCGATCTCGAGGCCACGGCGCTCGGGGTCACCGACTATCTCGTCAAGCAGCATCTCGAGCCCCAGGGCCTCGAGCGTTCGATCCGCTACGCGATCAGTCATCAGCGCGCGACCCGGGATCTGTCGCTCTCGGAGGAGCGCTACTCACTGGCCGTGCGCGCCGCCAACGACGGCATCTGGGACTGGGACCTGGTCTCGGGCAGGATCTACTTCTCGCCGCGCTGGCGGGCGATCCTCGGTCAGTCCGAGCAGGCCGGCGACGATGACCCCATGGCGTGGTTCGACCTGGTTCATCCCGGTGACGTCCTGCGGCTGCGCGCCGCCATCGAAGCTCACCTCGAGGGACGCACCCCGCATCTGCAATCTGAGCACCGGATGCGCCACGCCGACGGTACCTGGCGGTGGGTCATGACCCGCGGGCTGGCGATCCGGGGCGTCGACGGCTCACCCTCACGGATGGCGGGATCACTGTCTGACATCACCGACCGGCGAATTGCCCAGCTGCGCCTCCAGCACGATGCGCTGCACGACACGCTGACCGGGCTCCCGAACCGGACGCTGTTCATGGACCGCGTCAACCAGATCCTCCAGCGCGCGACGCGCGACCCCGGTGCCGGCTGCGCCGTGCTGTTCCTCGACATCGATCGCTTCAAGCTCGTCAACGACAGCCTCAGCCACGCCGTCGGCGACAACCTGCTGATCGCGCTCGCCGGACGCGTGTCGGCCGCCCTGCGCCCCGGCGACACCGTCGCCCGCCTCGGCGGCGATGAGTTCACGGTGTTGCTCGAGGACATCGTCACCGCCGACGACGCCACCGTGGTCGCCCGCCGGATCCTCAGCGCGCTCGGCGACGCCTTCGAGATCGACGGCAACGAGCTGTTCGTGAGCGCCAGCATCGGCATCGCCCTGAGCAGCCCGGGCCTTGGCCCTGCCGATCTGATGCGCAACGCCGACATCGCCATGTACGACGCCAAGCGCCGCGGCCGCGCCTGCAGCGCCGTGTTCGACGAGAGCATGCACCGACGTGTCGTGGACCGGCTGGCTCGCGAGACCGAGCTGCGCCAGGTCATCGAATGCTCGCTGCTGGGAATCCATTATCAGCCGATCATCGACCTCACGACCGGCAGCATCTGCGGCCTCGAAGCGCTCGCCCGCTGGCCCGCCGACTGGCCGCCCGTCGCCCCCTCCGAGTTCATCATGATCGCCGAGGAGACGGGTGTCATCGGCGCGCTTGGCCAGCACGTGTTGCGGACCGCGCTCGAGACCCTCGCCGGGTGGCGTCGAGAGGGGCTGATCTCCGACGAGGTCTGCGTGAGCGTCAACCTCTCCGGACGCCAGCTCGACGATCCCAGCCTCGCCGAGCAGGTCCGGACGGCCATCAACGACGCCGCGCTGCCGCCCAACGCGCTCAAGCTCGAGATCACCGAGAGCACCTTGATGCAGGAGGTCGAACGCACCCAGCACGTGTTCTCGGAGGTGTGCTCGAGCGGCGTCGGGCTCCACCTGGACGACTTCGGGACGGGCTACTCGTCCCTGACTGCGCTGCACCGTTTCCCCGTCGACGCGCTCAAGATTGATCGCAGCTTCGTGGCCACGATCTCCGATGAGGACGATTCCAACGACGTCATCGTTCGCTCGACCGTGGCTCTCGCCCACAGCCTTGGGCTTCCGGTGATCGCCGAGGGGATCGAAGGCCCCGATCAGCTGCGGCGCCTGCGCTCGCTGGGCTGCGAGTTCGGGCAGGGCTACTTGTTCTCACCCGCGCTGAGCGCCGCGGACACCCGGTCGCTGCTCGAGAGCTGGGTCCCAGCCGACATCGTCGGCCTCGGATCGCTGCCGGGGCCATCCGCCGTGGCGTAGGTCGCAGTCGGGGCCATCCGCCGTGGCGTAGCCGCTCGGCTCACCTGGGCGCTGGCGCTGGACGCGCTTCCCGCGAGCTACGCCACGGCGGAGACCCCGGCTGCTCTGCCGGTGATGCCCTCATAGAATCCGGGTCGTGGATGACTCCGAGGTCGCATACGACGAGAGGGGGCTCGTGCCTTGTGTGGTGCAGGACTGGGCCTCGGGCGAAGTCCTCACGCTCGCCTACATGAACGCCGAGGCGCTGGCGCTCACCCGCCAGACCGGCGAGGTCCACTTCTTCTCCCGCTCGCGCCAGGAGCTCTGGCACAAGGGGGCGACGTCGGGGAACACGCTGACGCTGCGGGCGATCCGTTACGACTGTGACGCTGACGCCCTGCTGGCGCTGGTCACGCCCGCGGGACCGGCCTGCCACACCGGCGAGCGCAGTTGCTTTCACCGCGGCGAACTCGAGCCCCCGGCGGCCTATGAGTCGCTCCCGGCGTTGCAGCGCACGATCGCCAGCCGCGCCGCCACCCGTCCCGAGGGCTCCTACACCACCGCCCTGCTCGACGATCCCGGTCTCGCCGGCGCCAAGGTGCAGGAGGAAGCCGAGGAGGTGGCGCGCGCTGCGCGTGAGGAGTCCGACGAGCGCGTCGCCGAGGAGGCGGCGGATGTCATCTATCACCTCGCGGTCCTGCTCGCGGGGCGCGATCTCAGCCTGGCCGACGCCGAACGAGTCCTCGATGGCCGTCGCCGCTGAGGGTCGGGCGGGGGCCGGGGCGGCCCCGTCGCTAGACGAGGTGCGCGCGCTCGCGCGCGATCACAACCTGATCCCGGTCTCCGAGACGATGATCGACGACTGCCAGACGCCCGTCTCGGCCTTCCTCAAGCTCCGCGACGCCTTTCCCGGCTACCCGTCGTTCCTGCTGGAGTCCGCCGACCAGGGACGCGTGGGCCGCTACTCGTTCATCGGGTTTCGCCCCCGCAAGGTCCTGCGCTGGTCGCTGGGCGATGGCGGCGACCCCTACCAGCTGGCCGCCGAGGAGCTCGGGGGCTTCACGCCCGCTCAGTTGCCCGGACTGCCGCCGTTCGCCGGCGGCGCGGTCGGCGTGTTCGCCTACGACCTCGTCCGCTCGGTGGAGCCGCTCGGGGACCCCAACCCCGATCCGATCGGCGTTCCCGACCTGGCGCTGATGATCACCGACGCGCTCGTCGTCTTTGACCACCTCAAGCACACCGTCACCGTGATCGCCAACGTCTATACCGACGACGATGATCTGGAGTCCTCTTACCGGCAGGCTCTGGAGCTGATCTCCGAGGTCCGCTGGCACCTCGCGGGCCCGGTGCCGACCCGTCCCCTGGCCCACCATCGGGTCCCCCCGACCTTTGAATCCAACATGACCCGCGAGCGCTTCGAGGCGATCGTGGCGCGGATCATCGAATACATCTACGCGGGCGACGCCTTTCAGGTGGTTCCCTCCCAGCGCTGGTCGGCGCCGGTGCCCGTCGGGGCGTTCTCGATCT
>JBAPXO010000385.1:0-4349 GCA_049284255.1 Solirubrobacteraceae bacterium
ACGCAATCCCGGTCACGACGGTCAGCCGCCTGATGCTCGATATGGCGGAGACCCTGAGCGCCCAGCGCCTCCGGTCCCTCCTCGAAGCCTCTCAACGCGCCGGCAGCTTCGACGTCACCCAGATCGATGCGGTCGTTGCCCGCAATCCCGGCCGCCACGGCATCAAGCCCCTCTGTGAAGCGGTCGCTCAGCTGCGCGACGATGCACCGTGGACCCAGTCGAATCTCGAAGTCCGCTTCCTCGAGCTCGTGCGCAGCGCGAACCTTCCGGAGCCCCTCGCCAACGTGCTCGTCGAGGGCGAGCTCGTCGACTTCTTCTGGCCGGACCATCGTCTTGTGGTCGAGATTGACAGCTACCGCTTCCACAAGACACGATCGGTCTTCGAAGCCGACCGCCGTCGCGACGTGAGGCTGTCGCTGGCCGGCATCCTCGTGGTGCGCTTCACCTACCGCCGGGTCGTCGACGAGCCGGACCAGGTGGCGCGAGAGCTCGCCCGGCTGCTCAGCCGCGAGCGCGGCGCGCCGCGGCCGGCGAGATCAAATCCGTGATCGTCCCCTCCACCAGCTCGGCCGCGAACCCCAGCGTCTCTGACAGCGTGGGATGGGGGTGGATGGTGAGCGCGAGGTCCTCGGCGTTGGCGCCCATCTCGATCGCATGCACGGCCTCGGCGATCAGGTCACCGGCGTTGACGCCGACGATTCCGCAGCCGAGGACGCGATGTGACTTGGGATCCACGAGCAGCTTGGTCAGGCCGTCATCGCGGCCCAGGGAGAGGGCCCGGCCGGAGGCCGCCCACGGGAACACCGCCTTCTCGTACTCGATCCCCTGTTCGCGGGCCGCGGTCTCGGTAAGGCCCATCCACGCCACCTCGGGGTCGGTGTAGGCGACCGACGGGATCGCGCGGGGGTCAAACTCGACGTCATGGCCGGCGATCACCTCGGCGGCCACCTTGCCCTCGTGCATCGCCTTGTGGGCGAGCATCGGACCGCCGACGATGTCGCCGATCGCGTAGATCCCGTCGACGTTGGTGCGCATCTGGCGGTCAACGGGGATGAACCCGCGCTCGTCCACCGACACCCCGGCGCCCGCGGCCTCCACGGCGTGTCCATTGGGGACTCGGCCGACGGCGACGAGCACCTGGTCGAACATCCGCGTCCCCACCCCGGAGATCTCCGCCTTCAAGCCGTTCTTCTGGGCGCGAATGCCCTCGACGAATGATCCGGTGAGGACGCCCTCGTAGCGCGCGCCGATCCGCTTGGCCAAGGGGCGTATGAGATCGGGGTCGGCCCCGGTGATGAGCTGGTCGAGCATCTCGACCACGGTCACCTTGGAGCCGAGGGCGTCGTAGACGCACGCCATCTCCAGCCCGATGATCCCGCCGCCGATAACCAGCAGCCGCTTCGGGATCGAGGACGGAGACAGCGCTCCGCTTGAGTCCATGATCCGCGCATCGTCGGGCAGGTCGGGGATCATCGCCGCCTGCGAGCCCGCCGCGATGATGCAGTTCTCGAAGCTGATCTCTCGTTCGCCCACCTTCAGAGAATGCGACGAGACGAATCGCGCCGAGCCATGCACAACCTCGACCTTGCGACGGCCGGCCAATCCCGCCAGCCCGTCGGTGAGCCGGTTGACCACGGAGGTCTTCCAGTCGATGAGCTTGTCGAGCTTCACCGTCGGCTTTCCGAACGAGATGCCGTGGGTGGCCATCTCCTCGGTCTCGGCGACCACGCGGGCGGCGTGAAGCAGCGCCTTTGAGGGGATGCAGCCGACGTTCAGGCACACCCCACCCAGGCGTTCGTAGCGTTCGACGAGAATCACCGAGAGGCCGAGGTCGGCGGCGCGGAAGGCCGCGGTGTACCCGCCGGGCCCGGAGCCGAGCACGATCACCTGAGCGTCGTATTCCCCGCCGCCGTTCGGACCGGGCGGGGGCTCCTCGGCGACTGCGGCCCGCGGCGGGGGCTCCTCGGCGATCGAGGCTCGCGGTGGGGGCTCCTCGGCGATCGAGGCTCGCGGTGGGGGCTCCTCGGCGATCGAGGCTCGCGGCGGGGGCTCCTCGGCGATCGCGGCCCCCGGCGGGGGCGCGGCCGGCTCCTGCTCGCTCGCAGAGGCGGTCGCCGAATCGGATCCGTCGGCCTCCAGCGTCATCAGCACGCTGCCCTCCGAGACCCGATCGCCGACAGCGACAGCCAGCGCCTTGACGACTCCGCCTGAGGGCGCCGGCACATCCATCGTGGCCTTGTCGGACTCCAGGGTGACCAGCGGATCCTCGGCCGCAACCGAGTCCCCGACGGAGACGAGGATCTCGATCACTGGGACGTCGGAGAAGTCACCGATGTCGGGGACGCGAACCTCGGTGGCGGAGGCGGTGGTCACGGAGCGACCACCCTCACAGCAGTGCGCGTCGGAGATCCGAGAGCACGCCTACCAGGTGGGCGGTGAAGCGCGCTGCCGCGGCGCCGTCGATGACTCGATGGTCGTATGACAGCGATAGCGGCACCATCAGCCGCGGCAGGAATTCCGAGCCGTCCCATACCGGTTTGATCGCCGCTCGGGTGACACCGAGGATGGCCACCTCGGGCGCGTTGATGATCGGCGTGAAGCTCGTCCCCCCGATCCCGCCGAGCGAGGAGATCGTGAACGAGGAGCCGCTCATATCGCCGGGGGAGAGCTTGCCTTCCCGGGCCTTGCCCGAGAGCTCGGTGAGCTCACGCGCGATGTCCGCCAGGCCCTTCTGATCGGCGCCCTTGATCACCGGGACGACCAGTCCGCCGGGGGTGTCGGCGGCGAAGCCGATGTTGTAGTAGCGCTTGAGGATCAGATCCTCGCCGTCCAGCGAGGAGTTGAAGGCCGGGAACTCCTTGAGCGTGGCCACGCAGGCGGCGATCAAAAAGGTCACCATCGTGAACTTGACGCCCTCGCCCGCGTGCTCCTGGTTGAGCTGCTTGCGCCAGGCCTCGAGGTCGGTGATGTCGGCCTCGTCGTTGTGGGTGACGTGGGGAATCATCACCCAGTTACGCGCGAGGTTGGGCCCAGAGATCCGCTGAATCCGTGAGCGGGTCACGCGCTCCACGGGACCGAACTTCTCGAAGTCGGTCGACGGCCAAGGCGCGAGCTGCAAGCCGCCGGGCGCCGCGGCTAGGGCGCCCGCAGGGGCCGCTGACACATCATCGGCGGCGTTGCGAACGTCGTCACGGGTGATCCGGCCTTTGCGACCGCTGCCTCTCACCGAAGACAAATCGACGCCGAGCTCACGGGCCAGGCGCCGCGCCGAGGGGCTGGCGTAGATAGGCCCACCGCCATTGGCGCCCGGATCGGTTGGGGTGGGCTCGGAGATAGGCACACCCGCGGGCGCGCGCGAGGACGCGCCGCTGTCTTCGCTCGGAGGCGGGGGCGCGGGCGTGCTGTCGTCATCCGGCGTTTCGGGAGCCTCGAGGGCCTCCGCCGGCTGCGTGGTCTGCTCGCTGGCCTGGTCGACGGCCGCCGCCTGCTCGGCGGGCTCGCCGCCGCCCGGGTCTCCGTCACCACCCGCGTCTTCACCACCCTCGCCGCCTTCCAGCACCAGCAGCTCGCTTCCCTCAGACACCTGGTCGCCGATCTTGACGAGTATCTCGGAGACAACCCCTCCGAAGGGGGCCGGCACGTCCATCGTCGCCTTGTCTGATTCGAGAGTCACCAGCGGATCCTCGGCGCTGACGGTGTCACCGACGGAGACGAGGATCTCGATAACCGGTACCTCGTCGAAGTCGCCGATGTCGGGGACCTGAACCCTGGAGGCGGTGGCACTCATACGGTGGTTGGCTGAGGAGTCTCGGGGTCGAGCTCGTACTTGGCGATCGCCTCCGCCACGACCTTGGCGTCGATCGTGCCGGCCTCGGCGAGTTCTCGCAGCGCGGCCACCGCGACGTAATGGCGGTCGACCTCGAAGAAGCGGCGCAGCGCGCGCCGGAAGTCGCTTCGCCCGTACCCGTCGGTACCGAGCGTGCGGTAGGCGCCCGGCACCCACTGGCGGATCTGGTCGGGCACGGCGCGCAGGTAGTCAGTCGAGGCCACGACTGGGCCTCGGGCCTCGGACAGCTGCTCGGAGACGTAGGGCCGCCGCGGCTTCTTGGTCGGGTGCAGCATGTTCCAGCGCTCGACCTCCATCCCGTCTCGCCGAAGCTCGGAGAACGAGGTGACGCTCCACACGTCGCTGAGGACGCCGAAGTCCTCGGCGAGCAGGTC
Organism: Solirubrobacteraceae bacterium; assembly: GCA_049284255.1. Lineage (GTDB taxonomy): Bacteria > Actinomycetota > Thermoleophilia > Solirubrobacterales > Solirubrobacteraceae > Palsa-465. The sequence goes on from JBAPXO010000385.1 coordinate 4,222, forward strand.
CGCGGCAGCCTCGACCTCGCGGAGGATCGTGCCCGAGCCAAGGAGCTGCACGACCGGCTTGCGCGAGGACCCCCGGCCGCCCGCCTTGCGCAGCCGGTACATCCCGCGCAGGATGCCCTCCTGCGCGT
>JBAPXO010000386.1:0-4960 GCA_049284255.1 Solirubrobacteraceae bacterium
GTTGAGCAGGGCCTTAGAGACCGTTGGCGTGCCGTAGAGCTTCGCGTCCGCCGCGGCGGCGGTGCGCGACGAGGACTGGAAGAGGCTGTCGATCAGCGCGCCAGCGAGCACCGAGCGCTCGTGGACGCGATTCTCGATGTCCTGCTTGGACTTCGCCTGGTTGTCGGACAGTTCGATCGCGAACACCGTCAGCAGGGCGAGCACGACCATCGCTCCGATGACCAGTCCGGCTACAGCCTCTCTGCGTCTCATGTTGCTCCTCGCACCCCGTTCAGAAGACTACTTTTCACTCGCCTATCGGCGTCCCGCGCGTGAAGATGAGCCTTGACTTGAGCTTTTGCGCGGGATATTCGGCAAATGTACTAGCCGAACCTCCACGCAATGGCGATTCTCTACTCGATCCCGAGCCGGTCGAGCAGACGCTCGTCCGCCCGCCAGTGGCGGCGCACCCGCACCGAGAGCTCGAGGTGGACGTGGGTGTCGAGCTCGCGCTCGATCGCGCGGCGTGCCGCCGTGCCGATCGACTTGATCATCCTTCCCTGGGCTCCGATCAGGATTCCCTTTTGGGACTCGGTGTCAGACAGCAGCACCGCCTGGATGCGCACGAGGTCGGGGCGCGGGTGCGTGATCTCCTCGACCTCGACCTCCACCGCGTGTGGGACCTCCTCACGTGTGCGCCTGAGCACCTGCTCCCGGACGAGCTCGGCCAGTCGCACCGTCGGCGACTGATCCGAGCGCTGCGCGGCCGCGAAGTACAGCGGGCCCGCCGGCAGCCCGGCCACGAGGTGCTCGACCAGTCTGGGAAGCCCGGTCCCGGTCCGAGCGGAGACGGGAAAGATCTCGTCGGCAACCCCCAGCTCCTGCGCCGCCTCGAGGGTCGCGACGGTGCGTGCGCGATCTGCGCGGTCGACCTTGTTGACCGCGATCGTGATCGGGATCCGGCCGGCGCCCGCGCCCAGCAGCTGGGCGATGAAGCGGTCCCCGGGGCCGATGCCCTGCTCGGCGTTGACGACCATCAGGCACCCATCGGCGTCCGACAGCTCACGCTGAACCCGTTGCTGCATCCGCTCGGTGAGGACATCGCGGGGTCGCTGGACGCCGGGCAGATCGATGAGCACGAGCTGCCAGTCGGGTCCCGTGGCCACGCCGCGGATCGCCCGGCGGGTGGTCTGTGGCTTGTCGGAGACGATCGCCACCTTGGTGCCGACGATCGCGTTGGCAAGCGTCGATTTCCCAACGTTCGGCCGGCCGGCGAGGGCGACGAAGCCCGACCGGGTCGGGATCCCGTCGAGGCTCAGCGCACCCACCGCATCATCTCCGCCTGGAGGGCAAGCATCTCGCCATTGTCGGTCTCGTGGTCCATACCGCTCAGGTGAAGCGCCCCGTGGATGACGGCCTCGCGCAGATCCTCGGTCTGAGGCGGGCAGATGACGATGTCGCCGAGCTCACGCGGTCCGGCACTCGTGCCGTCCTCGTCGACGCCGAACGACAGCACGTCGGTCGGCTCGTCGATCAGCCGATACTCGCGATTGAGCTCCTGGCTGCGATCCTCGTCGACGAACTCGATCGCGACGTGGCCCTCGTCGATCCCCGCCGATGACAGGGCCAATGCGCACAGCTCCTCGAGCTCGACGGAGGTCGGCCCGTCGTCGCTGGAGACCTCGATGCCGATGACCTCGACGTCGAGCATCGTGGCGACTAGGCGCGCTTGCGCGGTCGAAGCTCGGGGGCCAGCCGCTGGGAGTGCTCGTTGTAGGCGGCGACGATCCGGCGCACGAGCTTGTGGCGGACGACGTCCTCCTCGCCGAAGCGCACGAAGTCGACCCCCTCTACCTCCTTGAGGATGTCGGCCACGACCACGAGGCCCGAGTCCTGCTCCCGAGGCAGATCGATCTGGGTCACGTCGCCGGTGACCACCATCTTGGAGTTGAAGCCGAGCCGGGTCAGGAACATCTTCATCTGCTCGGGGCTGGTGTTCTGGGCCTCGTCGAGGATGATGAAGCTGTCGTTGAGGGTCCGACCGCGCATGAACGCCAGGGGAGCGACCTCGATCACCCCCCGCTCGAGGTGAGCCGAGACGCGCTCGGGGTCGAGCATGTCGTGCAGCGCGTCAAACAGCGGCCGCAGGTAGGGATCGACCTTGGCCATCAGGTCCCCGGGCAGGAATCCCAGCCGCTCGCCGGCCTCGACGGCCGGGCGGGTGAGGATGATCCGGTTGACCTCCCGGCGGCTGAGCGCCGCGGCGGCCAGCGCCACCGCCAAAAACGTCTTGCCGGTCCCGGCCGGCCCGATCCCGAAAGTGATCGTGTTAGCTCGGATGGAGTCGACGTATCGCTTCTGGTTGACGGTCTTGGGCGCCACTTTGGTCGCCCGGTGGCGCCAGACTACGTCCTCGAGGATCCGCGACGGCGACTCGTGCTCGTCCAGGGCACGCGTGACCGCCTCGATCGTCCCGGGAGCGATCTCGTGTCCCTGAGCGATCAGGTCCGAGAGCTCGCGCACCACCGCGGCGGCGGCGTCGACGGCCTCGGTCTCGCCCTCGAGCGTGAGGATGTTGCCGCGCAGGTACACGTCGCAGTCGAGGTGACTCTCGAGCGTGCGCAGCACGGCATCCTCACTGCCCGCCAGCTCGGCGGCGACCGCGTTGTCGAGCTCGATCGTCTTTTTCACGCTGTCTGTGCCCCTAGGCGCCCAGCGCCTCGCGGACCCGCGAGCTCGCGCGCTTGCCGTCGGCGCGTCCGCTGGATCTCGCCATCACGGCCTTCATCACCTTGCCCATGTCACGTGGCCCGGCGGCGCCGGTCTCGGCGATCGCGGCGGCCACGATCGCGTCGAGCTCTGATTCGTCGAGCTCCGCCGGCAGATAGGCCGCGATCAGCCGGGCCTCGGATTCCTCCTGGTCGGCGAGCTCGGGACGGCCGCCGTCGCGGAACTGGGTCGCGGCGTCGAGCCGGCGCTTGCGTTCACGGCGCAGGACGGCCAGCTCATCGTCTGAACCCTCCTTGGACGCCTTCTGAAGCTCTGAGAGAACCAGGCGCAGCGCCCCAACTCGTTCCTTGTCGCCCGCCTTCATGGCGGTGGTGACGTCGGCTCTGACCTTTTCGGTGACTGTCATTCCCTGCTGATCAGGATAGCTCCCGGTCCCCCGGAACCCCGCATCTGATTCCGTCGGCGTAGAGCTCGGAGCACGTGACCTCCACGACCTCGCCCTTAGCCCCTGCTCCTGCAGGCAGATAGCAGCGCGTGTAGTCGGCGGTGTAGCCCGAGCACTGCCTGTCGGCGACCTTGTCGATGAGGACTCGCTCACGCGCGCCGAGCCGCGCACTGCGGTGCAGGCGCGAGCGAACCTCCGACCGCGCCCGCAGGACCTGCGAGCGCCGCTTCTTCTCGGCGGGGGCGACCCGGTCGCCGAGCTGTGCAGCAGCCGTCCCCGGGCGCGGCGAGTAGGAGAAGGCGTGCACCCTCGAGATGCCAGCGGTATCGACGGCCTCCAGCGTGCGCTCGAACGCGGCCTCTTCCTCGGTGGGAAAGCCCACGATGACGTCGGTCGTCACGTTGACGTGTGGCGCGGCGGCGCGGAGGACGGCGATCCGCTCCAGATACTCGGCGCGGTCGTAATGGCGCCCCATATCCCTCAGGACGGCGTCGTCGCCGGACTGCATCGGGACATGCAGGTGCGGGCACACCTTGGGCTCGTGGGCAAGCGCCCGCAGCAGCGAGTCCCTGACGTGGATGACCTCGACGCTGGAGAGCCGGACGCGCTGGACCCCGGCAACGGCGGCGACCTCCATCATCAGCTCCCCGAGCTCGAGGCCGCGCTCGGGGTCGCGATAGTCGCCGACGCTGATCCCGGTCATCACCATCTCAGGCTGCCCGCTGGCGACGCGCTCGGCGACCTCCGCCAGGACGGCGCTCGCCGGTCGCGAGCGGGCGCCTCCCCTCACCGTGGGGATGATGCAGTAGGCGCAGTGACAGTCGCATCCATCCTGGACTTTGACGAACCCGCGGGTGCGCGCCGTCGACCGGTCCGAGCGGCTGCGCGCAAGCACGTCGTGCTCGAGATCGACGCAGGCGGACTCGCCGTCGTCGTAACCGCCGATCGCCGCGGCGACGTCGTCGGCGGTGCCCACGAAGGCCTTGACGCGGACGTCGATGTCGGCGAACTGGCGGGCGTTCAGATTGACCGCACACCCCGCGACGTACACCTGGCCGGCGCTGCGCAGCGAGCGCCTGACCGACTGGCGGGACTTGGCCTCAGCCTCGCCGGTTATGCAGCAGGTGTTGATGACATGCAGGTCGGCGTCTGACTCCGACGCCTCAACATGACCGGCGGCGAGCAAGGCACGGCGGGCGAGCATGGCATCCGCCTGAGAGACCTTGCAACCGAGGAACTTGACCGCGAATGAGGCCACGCGCACCACAACCTAGCGCGTGGCCCCATCCGCGACTCAGCTGCGATATCCACTCGCGACCGGAGGGCTGTCGTACGCCTCGATCGTCGCGTCGTGACGCGGTGTCCTCGGGACGGCACGCTTCGAGAGGAGAGAGGGCTCTTGCGGTAGTCCGGCCCGAGGCTTGGGCCTAGGCACGATGACGTCGAGGAGTAGGCCACCGAGAGTCACACCGATTGCGAGTGGGTTGGGCAACTGTTCACCTCCTTAGCTTGGGCTCCTGGATTGATCACAAGCGACGTCACACAGGATGCGCCAGGGGCGGCGGAGCGGCATCGGCCCCGTGGACAAGATTGGGGCTGAGCGGGTGTCCACGCGTTGCGGCTGGGGGTGCGTGGGGTTGCGGTGCTGCGAACTTCTGGCTTGGGAAAAGGGAGTTGTGCCGGCCGGGGGCGGCTGGCGCGTGGGGCGGCGCGGCTATAGGGCGGAATCGACCACACCTCGCCTTGGCGAACGGGGTGTGGGACAAAACGCGCTGTCTTCGGCCTTCTTTTCCCACACCTCCCGGA
>JBAPXO010000387.1:0-4113 GCA_049284255.1 Solirubrobacteraceae bacterium
TGCTGTTGAGTTTTCAAAGACCGTCGCACCTCTTCAGGAAGGGAATCTTCCTCAGGGGGCGCGCCCGGACTCTAAAACTAAGGGCTCCGGGGCGGACCGACGAGTATAGCGCTCGAAACCGGCGTCATCGCGATCTGCGATCAACTTCCGTTACCGGGCGTTCTCGACGGGCGCTCAGCATACGACCTGGACGCTCACCGTGCGTTCCCGGGGACGATCATCGAAGTCGATGAGCACGATCTGCTGCCATGTCCCGAGGGTCAGCCGTCCGCCGACGAAGGGGATGGTCTCCGACGGGCCGATCAGGGCCGCCCGGAGGTGCGCGTGGGAGTTGGAGTCGTGGTTGAGACGGTTGTGCTCATAGTCGCCGTGCGTCGGGATCAGCCGCTCGAGCAGCGTCTGCAGGTCGCTGACGCCGCCGGGCTCGAACTCCATCGTGGTGATAGCGACGGTCGATCCGATGGCGAACGCCGTCACCAGGCCGCGATCGGCCCCCGAGGTGGCGACGATTCTCTTGATCCCCTCTGTCAGGTCGACGATGTGGCCATCGCCCGGGGTCGGGAGCCTCAGCTCTCCCCCGCTGACGGTCATCGCTCCTCCGCGGACCCGATCACGGCCACGCGCGCAAAGCGGCGCTTTCCGAGCTGGAGCACCCGGCCGTCGACCGCTGAGGCCGGCAGATCGAGCACCCCGTCGATGACGGGCTCGCCGTCCAGCCGGACGCCCCCCTGGCCGATGCTCCGGCGGGCCTCTGAAGTCGAGACACCGAAGGCATGCCCCAACAGAGCGGGCAGGTGGACGACGCCGCCATCGGCAGACCAGCTGACCACCGGTAGGTCATCGGGCGCTTCGCGCCGGATGTGGACGCGGTCGAACTGTTCCTCGGCAGCGCGCCCGGCGGCGGCACCGTAAAAGCGCTCCACGAGCGCCCGCGCAAGCGCCCGCTTGGCGTCCCGTGGAGAAACGCCGGGATCCGGTTCGCCGCCCAGCAGCAGCCCGTACCAGCCCGGCAGCGACGAATCGGGGATGCTGAGCGTCCGGCCGTACATCTCATCCGGGCGGTCGGCGACGCCGACCTCGTTGCCGTAGGACTTCGACATCTTGAGCACGCCATCGATGCCGGTGAGGAGCGGCATCGTCAGGATCACCTGCTCGGGCTGACCGTAGTGGCGCTGAATGTTGCGGGCGAGCAGCAGGTTGAACTTCTGATCGGTGCCGCCGAGCTCGACGTCGGCGCGGACGGCGACCGAGTCGTAGCCCTGCAGGAGCGGATACAGGAGCTCGAGCACCGATATCGGCTCGTGCGCGCCGTAGCGCTTGGCGAAGTCGTCGCGCTCGAGCAGCTGTCCGACCGTCGTCGTGCGGGTCAGAGCGAAGAGCTGCTCCATCGACATGTCCAGCCACTCGCCGTTGAAGCGCACCTCCAGCCGATCGGGGTCGAGGACCTTCATCGCCTGCTCCTGGTAGGTGAGGGCGTTAGCATCGATCTCGGCCGGCTCAAGCATCGGGCGTAGCGTTGAGCGGCCGCTCGGATCTCCGACCCGTCCGGTGTAGTCACCGATGATCAGGACGACCAGGTGACCCAGCTCCTGGAACTCTCGGAGCTTCTGCAGTACGACCGTATGGCCGAGGTGGATGTCAGGCGCGGTGGGGTCGACCCCGAATTTGATACGCAGCGGGCGTCCCTCGCCGAGCTTGCGCTCTAGGCCGCCCTCGGGCAGGCAATCGACGGCGTTGCGGGCCAGCCACGCGGCCTCCTTAGCCGGCGTGGTGGCGTCGGTGCCCATCGGCGCCAATGCTAGACTCTCGCCGCCGCCTGGGAAGCGCCGCCGGCATCGTCGCCGGGTCCGGTGCTTCTGAGTCCGAGTGCCCGAGCCGCCGTTCCGGGGGCCACCGGCGCCGGCACAGTCCGAACCCCGAAGTTCCTTCGATCGCATGAGCGACGACGATCAAATTCCGCCTGAGCGCTCTGCGCGTCGAGAGCCGATTCCCTTCGCGCCGCCACGCCGGCGCTGGCGCCGAGACAAGGAGGGTCGGCCGGCCAAGCCGCGCGTACACAAGCTCCGTCTGCTCTCGGTCCTCCTCGGTCTTTCGGTCCTAGCCATCATCTCGACGCTCTTCGGGATGATGATGGCGGTCGCCTCAGACCTGCCCCAGATCGAGAACAAGGCCGAGTACCACCACGAGGTCAACTCCTACCTCTACGACGATCACTGGCGGCCGATCGGGATCTTCGCGCCTCCCAACCACACGGTGATCGACACCCTCGGCCAGGTCGCGCCAGCGATGCAGGACGCGATCATCTCGGTCGAGGACAAGCGCTTCTGGACCGATCCGGGCGTCGACATCCGGGGGATCGCCCGCGCCTTCGTCGCCGATGTCACGGGCGGCGCCACCCAGGGCGCCTCGACGATCTCGCAGCAGTTCGTCAAGAACGCCCTGTCAGAGGAGGACAACCGGACGATTCTCGAGAAGCTGCGCGAGGCAGCACTGGCCTATCACCTCACCCACGAGTGGTCCAAGCAGAAGATCCTCACCCAGTACCTGAACTCGATCTACTTCGGCCACGGCGCCTACGGCATCGAATCGGCCGCCCGCGTGTACTTCGGGCGCATCCACGGCTTTGACCAGAGCGCCGAAGCCACGGGCACCACCCGGGGGTGCGGGGATTCGACACCGGGCGTCTACCGCCCCAGCTGCGCGTCGGTCCTGGCGCCCTGGGAGGCCGCCCTGCTGGCGGGAATGGTCGCCAACCCATCGGCGTTTGACCCGCTCGCCCACCCCCAAGCGGCTCGAGGCCGGCGCAATCTGGTCCTCCTGGACATGTACAACCAGCACTACATCAGCCGGGAGCAGTACGACCAGGGGATCAACGAGCCGCTGCCCAAGGCCGACGACATCGAGCAGCCCGCGGAGCCCGGCGCGGCCCCCTACTTCACCAGCTGGCTGCGCCCGCAGATTCTCAGCGCGGTCGGGAGGGGCGTCTCCCAACAGGCGGCCGCCTACCGGGCCTACTACGGCGGCCTGAAGATCCGCACCACGATCGACTTGCCGATGCAGGAGGCGGCCGAGCAAGCGATCACCAACGAGCTTCCCAGCGGTCCTGGTGAACCGTCGGCCTCGCTGGTGGCGATCGACAACAAGACCGGCCAGGTCCGGGCGATGGTCGGAGGCCCGCTCGTCGACGGTCAGGAGGACTTCTCCAAGTACCCCTTCAACCTCGCCACCGAGGGCTTTCGCCAACCCGGCTCAGCGTTCAAGCCGTTCACGCTGGCCGTCGCGCTCGAGCATGGCTACGGCCCCGACTCGGTGTTCGACTCCCGGCCGCTTGACCTGATCGTCCCCAACAGCAGTGGCAAGGAGCATTACCAGGTCAAGAACTTCGGCAACGAGTATTCGGGGCCGACCAACCTCGTCGATGCCACCGCGCAGTCAGACAACAGCGTGTTCACACAGCTGGGCCTGTCGCCTGGAGTCGGCACCAAGCGAATCTCCCGGATGGCGCGGGCCATGGGGATCCGGTCGCCGGTGTCCACCAACTACGCGATGATCATCGGCGGGCTCAAGCAGGGCGTCACGCCGCTTGACATGGCCCACGCCTACGAGACGATCGCCGAGGGCGGGGTGCGCGTCTACGACCCCGGGCTCGGGGCGCCCAGCGAGGGGCCGACCGGGATCGCCCAGATCCAGTGCCCGATCGTCAAGTGCAATGGCAGCCACAACCTGATCGACACCCCGCACTACCGGCGTGTGATCCCGACGTCGGTCGCCCAGACCATTCACGAGCTGCTCCAAGGCGTCGTCCAGCACGGCACAGGGACGGCGGCCTCGATCTCCGGCGTCGACGTCGCCGGCAAGACGGGCACAACCAGTAACTACGGAGACGCCTGGTTCGTGGGATGGACGCCACAGATCACGACCGCGGTGTGGGTGGGCTTTCCCAACAAGCTCGTCCCCATGTCCACGCTTTACAACGGCGGCCCGGTGGAGGGCGGCACCTTCCCCGCTCAGATCTGGCAGAGCTTCATGACCGAGGCGCTGCAGCTCTTCAACCAGGAGGACGACGCCGCGCTCGACAGCGGTCAGAGCGGGCGCAAGCACGCCCATCATTCC
>JBAPXO010000388.1:0-5645 GCA_049284255.1 Solirubrobacteraceae bacterium
GCCGAATTGGGGCGTGATATGAGAGTTAGGGCACGGTGGACAACCGCGACGCTGGCGGTGGTAGGCGCGGTGTTGGCCGCGATGGTCACGGCGAGCTCGGCGTTGGCCTTGGGAGTCACCGAACACAATGTCGGACTCAACCCAGGATCGCTTCCGAACGCGATCACCTCCGGTCCGGACGGCAACCTATGGTTCACCGACCAGGGCTGCACGGGTACCGGCAGCTGCGCCGTCGGATCGATCACCACGAGCGGCGCGATCAACGAGTTCGGGACGACGGGAACTCCACACGGAATCACCTCCGGTCCCGACGGAGCCCTGTGGTTCACGCTCACCGGCCCGTCCGCGATCGGACGCGCCACGCAAGCGGGATCGATAACCGACTTCGGGACCTCGGACGGTCTGGACGCCGGCGCGGTCACCGATGGCGGCATCGCCGCGGGCGCGGACGGCAATCTGTGGTTCACCGACGAAGGCGCGCCGGCCGAGATCGGGCAGATCACCCTCGGCGGCTCGATCGACGAGTTCGGAAACATCCTCGACCCCGGCGCGGCGCCCGGCGACATCGCCGCGGGGCCGGACGGCAACCTGTGGTTCACCGATCACGGCAGCCCAGCGGCGATCGGCAAGGTGACCACCAGGGGGCTGATCACCGAATACACAACGGGACTTCCCACCGGGAGCTCTCCCCAGCACATCATCCTTGGCCCTGACGGCAACCTCTGGTTCAGCGACGACGGGAGCACTCCCGCCATCGGCAAGGTCACCCCTGCCGGGGTGATCACCGAGTACTCGACCGGCCTCAACCCCGGCGCTAAGCCCGGAAGCCTGGCGGTCGGAGTCGACGGCAACATCTGGTTCACCGACGCCGGAAGCACCCCGGCCCTCGGCCGGATCACGCCCGCGGGACAGATCACCGAGTACTCGAACGCCCTGCCTGCCGGCAGCAGTCCCGCCGGCATCGCCGAGGGGGCCGACGGCGACCTGTGGGTCGCAAATCCCGGACGAAGGGCGATTGATCAGGTGACGCTGCAACTGCTCCCGACGGTCGTCACCGGGTCGGCGAGCGGGATCATCAACACCGCCGCGACCATCAATGGCGTCGTAAATCCGCTTGGCGACGCGGTCAACTCGGTGGCGGTCCAGTACGGGACCACAACGGCCTACGGAGAGAGCGTCAACGCAAGCCCCGACACCCTGCCGTCGGGACCATCTCCGGTAAAGGTCTCCGCCGTGCCCAACGACCTGATCCCGGGCACGCTCTACCACTACCGGGTGGTGGCCACCAACGCCTACGGGACCAGCTACGGCGCCGATCAGACGTTCACCACGACCGGCCACGCGCCATGCCCCAAGGGCGAGGTCGGCAGTGAGCCCAACTGCATAATCAAGCCGCATATGAAGGTCGGCCAGTCGCACCGCAGGTGGCGTGAGAGCGGAAAGCCCGCCAAGCACCTCGCCCCGGTGGGCACGACCTTCCGCTTCCAGCTGACCACGCCGGCGAGCGTCAAGTTCGTGTTCACCCAGCAGGTCCGCGGTCGCAAGGTCCACGGCAAGTGCGTCGCCCAGACCACCCACAACCTGAAGGCCCGGGGGTGCACGCGCAACCTCTCCCGAGGCTCCTTCAAGGTCGCCGGCAAGAAGGGCACCAAGAAGGTCTCCTTCAAGGGCAAGGTTGGCCACCGCAAGCTCAAGCCGGGCAACTACACGGTGGCGCTCACCGCCAGCAACAAGGCGGGCCACACCACGACCCAGAAGCTGAAGTTCACGATCGTCGCTTCGTAGCTGGGGCCGCGGGCCGCTCGCCCGACGTTATGAGCGAGCGGTAGCCGCGGCGGGTTCGTCCGGCTGCGCGGCCGAGCGTCCCTGGGCGGTCAGGCCGTGGGCGCCGGACGAGGCCAACGCGACCCCCACCCCGAGCAGCGTCCAGGTGACCGGGTCCTCAAGGAAGTCGGCGTAGAGCAGGGTGTGAAAGACGAGCGCGGCGAACGCGGCCCCGATCGCCGAGCGCACGGGGTCGCCGCGGGTGTGGCGCAGCAGACAGACGAGGGCCACGAGCACGAGCGCGAGGTAGGCGAGCTCGCCGATCAGCCCCTGCTCGGCGGCGATCGTCACCGGGATGGTGTGGGAGGCCGAAAGCGTGGTCGCGGTGGCGCGATGGTGGACGCGGTACTCGTGGACGAACGACCCCGAGCCGTAGCCCCACACCGGGCGGTGGGCGAACAGCGACAGCCCGCCACCGACCAGCCCCCCGCGCCCGCTCGAGGCGCCGTTGATCCCCTGATTGAGCCCGAAGGTCTTGGGCGAGGCGGCGACCGCGAGCGCGCCGAGGGCGATCACCACCGCCACGGCCACCAGCGCGCGTGAGGGTTTCCAGCGCAGCGCGGCGAGGATCGCCAGACCCACGAGCAGCGCGCCCAGGCTCGAACGCGAGAGCGTTAGCACCAGGCACGTCCACAGGATGGCGAGCACGATCACGGTCGCGATCTGCTCGCGCGGCGGATGATCGTAGAGGAGCAGAGCGGCCAGCAGAATCATCGTCAGCGCCAGGAAGCGTCCGAAGATGTCGGGGTCAAAGAACACCGAGTTCACGGTGAAGTAGGTGTGGAGGTCGTTGGCGACCACCAGCTTGGGGTTGAGGATGATCGTCTTGGTCGCGTACTCGACAAAGCCGATCAGCGAGAACACGACGGCCAGGGCGGCGAGGAGGACGAGGCAGTTACGCAGCAGCGCTCGCGTCCAGACCACGTCGCGCAGCAGCTGGTAGAGCAGCGCGAACGGGACATAGAAGAAGACCATGTTCTGAAGCGCCTGCTCGAAGGCCGGCGAGTAGACCGACTGGATCCCGTAGAGGACGACGACGAGCGCCAGCAGCCGCGTGACCCATCCGCCGAGGCTCGCCTGGCGCCAGCTGCCTGCCTCCGCGGCCGCACCCCCTGGCCCACCCGCCCGCTCGGCGACTGGGCGCCCCCACACCCCGAGCGCGGTCCCGATCCAGGCCAGCGCTCCGGCGGCGACCACCAGGTAGAGAACCACGAGCAGGTTCGAGGTCTTGCCCCCGGCATCGATCGGAACCCGGAAGGGCAGCGCGAACACCGCCAGCGGGGCGATGACGTTCGGACGCCGGGCGATCAGGGCGGCACAGACGATCAGCACGGCCACGGCAAACAGCGCACCGACCACCGCCACGAGCGGATGACGATGCGCCACGCGCAGCTGCGGGGAGCTCCAGATGTCTGAGAGGAGGAGCACCGGGGAGAGGACGAGGGCGCCGAGCATGCCCACCGCACCGACCCGCCGATCACGCGCGAGGAGGGCAAGCGCCGCCAGCGCGGCCACCACGACGACTCCCGCCTTGGGGAGAGGACCCGACACGGCGGCGAGTGCGATCACGGGCGAATCATCCTCTACCCTCTCCGGTCATGCCCTCCGCGAAGCTCGCGGCCGTCCTCGGGGTGGCCGCGCTCTCGCTCTCAGCATGTGGATCCTCCGCCAAGCCGGAGGCCGGAACGCTGAAGGCGACGGTCAAGACTCATACGGGTGTCGATGACCCCCGCAAGACGCACATCGAGTGCCTCCAGTCGGAGCACATCCCCGTGCGCACGCTGACGGTCGACGGCCAGCCGGCCTTCCAGGTGGGCACCGCGCCGTCGGGTCCGACCGTGGTCTTCCAGGCGACTCCGGGCGCCGCCCAGGCGGTGCAGATCAACGGCCAGTCGCAAGGGGCAGAGGTGATCGGCTCAGCGCTGCTGTACCCCAACCAGGCGCCCGACGCCCTGCTCGGCAAGGTCGAAAGCTGCGTGGCCAAGGGGGTGTCAGGGTAGGCCGCATCGCCCTGTCGCTGCTCGTCGCCGCGCTCGGCGCGGTCGGGTTGCTCACGCCAACCACGCGCACCGACGATCCCTCGCGGCCCTCGCCCGCGAGGCACGCGGTGCGCAATCCCGCGGCCGCGTCGGCGGCCAAACCAGCCTTCCCGATCCCGGGCTCGGCCGACAAGCTGCTCGGCCAGCGGGTCATGGTCGGCTTCTCCGGCACCACCGCCAGCCCGGCGCTGCTGAGCGCGATCCGCGCCGGCGACGTCGGCTCGGTGATCCTGTTCGCCGGCAACATCCATTCGAAGACCCAGACGCTGGCCCTCACCAGCGCCCTGCAGCGTGCCGCCCGGGCCGGCGGCAACCCCAAGCTGCTGGTCGCCACCGATCAGGAGGGCGGGGAGGTAAAGCGCCTGCCCACCCTGCCCCCGACGCTCTCCCCTCCCCAGATGGCCGCCAGCGGCAGCACGGCGACGGCGACGAGCCAGGGGCGGGCGACCGGGTCGGGGCTGCGCAACTGGGGCATCAACATGGACCTCGCGCCGGTCGTAGACGTTCCCACCTTCAAGGGTGCGTTCGTGTGGCAGCAGGGGCGCGCCTTCTCGTTCAACGCCACCACGGTCGCCCGCTACGCCCAGGCGTTCGCGCTCGGACTGCAATCGCGCAAGGTCGCGGCGACCGCCAAGCACTTCCCCGGCCTCGGGACGGCGGGCACCGACACCGACTTCGCGCGTGAGGAGCTTCACCCGAGCTCCGCTCAGCTCCACGCCGCGCTCACTCCCTACACGACGATGATCCCCAAGGGTCTGGACACGGTGATGATCTCTGTGGCGGGCTTCCCCGCCTACGACCACACCGGGACGGTGGCCGCTCTCTCGCGCCCGATCGCCACCGGCCTGCTCCGCGGGCGGCTGAAGTTCCGCGGGGTCTCGATCACCGACAGCCTCGGCTCCTCGACCGGCCACGACGAGCGGACCGCCGGTGTCCTGGCCGCCGAGGCGGGCTCGGACATCCTTCTGTTCACCGACTCGGCGCCCGGGGAGCTCGCCGCTCTGCGCGGCGCGCTGCACGGCGGTCACATCCGCCAGTCAGACGCCGACGCCTCCTACGAGCGCATCCTCGCGCTCAAGCACAAGCTCGGCTTGGCCTGAGCCGGCAGTCTTAGCGCCGTATTTGGAGTCTTAGGGGCGTATTAAGCGCCTCCGGGCGCTCTACAATCCCCCCTCGACGCTCGCCTTGCCGGCGGCGCGCCTACGTTCGGCCGGGCGTGCCCGCCACCGCAGGCGCGCTAGCTTGACGACACGCCGGGCCACCGCCCGACGCAGCCTGCCACAGACCGTGCCCCGACGACCGCTCGCCAATATGCTCTCCGCCTCGACGACGGACTTTCCCGCCGCGACGGCCCCCTCGGGCCGCGCTCACGACCGTTCCTTCGCCCTCTCGGGCTCCTGGTTCTCGGATCGCAACTTCTACATCGGGCTGACGGTCGTCGCGCTCGTCGTCGGCGCGCTTTCGCTGTTGATCCCGTCGACGCCGAGCTACGACCCGTGGTCGTGGATCGTGTGGGGCCGGGAGATCATCCACTGGCATCTGAAGATCACAACCGGGGGGACGTCGTGGAAGCCCCTGCCGATGATCTTCACGGTCCCGTTCGCGCTGTTTGGCAAGTCCGCGCCGAACCTATGGCTGATCGTCGCCCGCGCCGGCGCCTTCGCCGCCGTCGTCATGGCCTTCCGTCTCGCCTACCGGCTGACCCGGCAGATCGCCGTCTCCTACGCCGAACGTGCCAAGGAGGCCGGCGCCCTCGCCACCTTCGCCCCCGCCCTCCTCGCC
>JBAPXO010000389.1:0-3178 GCA_049284255.1 Solirubrobacteraceae bacterium
ATTCGACTCCTGGCCCCCGGCGGCCCGTCGGACACTGTCGGCTTCTACTCCGTGCTCGTTCTCGCCGGGGTGGTTTGCTTGATGCTTAGCTACCTGATCTCAGGGGCGAACTATCGCGTCCTAAACGGGGTCAACGACGCAATGACGTGGCGCGTCCTCAAGGCCATCGCGCCCAGCCAGCTGCTCAGCATCGGGATCGCCGTGGCCGGCGCAGCCATCTATGAGCGGTTCGGCCTCGCGGCGATTTCGTTCGCGCTCCTGGCCGTCTTTGCCTTCTCCTACATGGCAGAGCTCGTGGAACGTGCCCGCGCTCGGTCTCAGCAGTACGTCTCGCTCTCGTGGGGCGTGCTGGCGGGACTCATGCGCTCGCTCGACATCCGAGATCAGCGCGCCGCCCGGCATGCCGCGGCCGTCGCCCGCTTCTCTCGAGACATTGCCCAGGCGGTGGGAATGAACGAGGACGACTGCGAGCTCGCGCACACGGCCGGGTTGCTACACGACATCGGTCACTTCGCGCTCTCGGATCGGGTCGCCGAGCGCGGCAAGACGCTGACCGACGAAGACTGGATGGCAATCCAGCGCCACCCCGAGCTGGGGGCGGACATGTTGCGCGACCTCGGGATGTACGGCCCGGTTGCCGAGCTGGTGCTCGCGCACCACGAGCGCATCGACGGCCGCGGATATCCCAACGGCCTGACCGGCGACGAGATCCCCGAGATCGCCAAGATCATCTCGGTCGCCGAGGTCTACGACACGCTGACCGCCAAGGACACTTACCGGACACGGATGAGCTCGTTCGAGGCGCTCAACGAGCTGCGGCGAGTGGCGGGATCGCAGGTGGACGAACGCTATGTCGAGGTGCTGGCCACTCTGCTGCGCGGTGAGGGGGTCGAGTACCGCCACGCCGACATGGCGGACTTCGACGTCGAGCTCGATATGGAGCGCCGCATCAATCGCGCCGGTGCGGGCGGCTGAGTCGCGGCCGCTGCCGCGGGACGCAGACCCGCCTCCCCTGCGCCCGGGGCGAGCAACTCCGGTCTCCTTGGTCAGACGGCCTTGCGCTCGGCGAGCGGGTCGGCGCTCTGGTGCTCCAGGGTTCCCAGGAACGTCTCGATCTGCTCCTGGCTGAAGCGGCGCTGACCGCCCGGCGTACGATAGGACTGCAAATAGCCCATATCCGACCAGCGTCGGATCGTTCCGAGCGAGACCCCTAGCGCCTGTGCTGCCTGGGAGGTGGACAGCCCCAGCGGACTCCGGTTTGATTGTCTCATGCGTTCATTTCCCCGCGTTTGCGCAACGTTGGTGAAGCAACTGCAGTAATTGCACAACCTTTTGTACGGAAGATCACGTTGGAATGGGCCGGCGTGGACAAGAAGTTGAGTGCTTGGCGCTGAGCTTGCGCCACGCAGGTGCGAGGATCGGGGGCGTGCGCCTGCGGCTCTACCACCACCAGGACGGGGCCCGGGTGGCCTACCGGGTAACGGGAACGGGCCCTGCGCTGGTCCTGCTGCACTCGCTCGGACTCTCGCATCGGGAGTGGGAGCCGATCATCACCCCCCTCTCGGCCCGCTTCCGCGTTGTCGTCCCCGATCTCCCGCTGCACGGCGACTCCGAGGACCGGCCACGCCATCCCTACTCGCCTGATTGGTTGGCCGACGTCATCGCCGGCTTTTGCCGCGAGGTCGGAGGACCGACGTCTATGGTCGCCGGCCACGACCTCGGCGCCGAGCTGGCGCTGCTGGCCGTCACCACGGGACGCCTCGAGCCCTCGCGCCTTGTCCTGATGCCCAACCGGCTGCACCGTCGAGACGAATTCGCAGCCAAGCGTGCTGCCTGGCGCGCGGCCTGTCGGCTGGCCGCCGCGCCGGGCCTCGATCGCGTGCTCGCCCACGGCGCCAAGCTCGTGTTCCGGCCTTCGGTGGGCGAGCGGCTGTCGGCGCAGAACAACCGTGCCGCGCGGGACCTCCTGCGGCACGCCTTCGCCGACGTCGGCGGCAACGGCAACCGGGCCCGGTCGTGGGCGAAGTTCGTCCGGCGCTGGCCGGTCGAGGCGCAGCGCGGGCTGCTCGACTCCTATCCGGATATGGCGATGCCTGTCCTCCTGCTGTGGGCGGATGAGGACGCCGGCCACCCGGTCGCTGCCGCCCAGGAGGCGCTGGATCTGCTCCCCGACGGGCAGCTTCGAATGCTCGCCGGGACCGGCTTTCTGATCGCCTACGACGATCCCGTCGGTGTAGCGCGCGAGCTGATCGCGTTCTGTGGATAGGTCTCCGCGGGCGGGTTGGCGCTAGCGTTGCATGTGGACCCGATCTGAACGTTGAAAGGTAGCCATGAGCCTGACTGAGAGAGAGCAGCTTTGGGGCGGCGAGACCACGAAGGCAGTCGCAAATTTTCCCATCTCCGGTGAGCGCGTCCCTGCATCGGTGATCCATTGGCTGGGCCGGATCAAGGCCGCAGCAGCTCGGGTCAACGAAGATCTCGATCTGCTCGACGGCGGCCACGCCGAACGGATCGCGGCCGCGGCCGACCGGGTGGCGGCGGGGGAATTCGACGACCAGTTCCCGATCGACGTCTTCCAGACCGGATCCGGCACCTCGACCAACATGAACGCCAACGAGGTGATCGCCACCCTCGCGGGCGAAGGCGCCCACGCCAACGATCACGTCAACATGGGCCAGTCGTCCAACGACGTCTTTCCTTCCGCTGTGCACCTGGCGGCGCTTGACCAGGCCACCACCGAGCTTCTGCCCGCGCTCGAGCAGCTCGAGACCGCGCTGCAGGCCAAGGCCGACGAGTTCCAGGACATCGTCAAGGCCGGCCGGACCCACCTCATGGATGCCGTTCCAGTGACGCTCGGCCAGGAGTTCTCCGGCTACGCCGCCCAGGTCAGGCTCGGGGCGCGGCGGGTGCGCAACGCGCTCCCGCAGGTCGCGCAGATTCCGCTCGGCGGTACCGCCACGGGAACCGGCCTCAACACCCATAAGGAGTTCGCGATCCGCGTTCGGGCACGCCTGACCGAGGTCAGCGGCCTGGAGATCGCCGCCCCCGAGGACCCATTCGAGGCTCAGGGCAACCGGGACGCGCTCGTCGAGCTGTCGGGCGCGCTGAAGGTGCTCGCCGTGTCGCTGACGAAGATCGCCGGCGACCTGGCGCTGATGGGCTCCGGCCCGCGCGCCGG
>JBAPXO010000390.1:0-1961 GCA_049284255.1 Solirubrobacteraceae bacterium
ACCGTGCCCTCCGCACGACCGTAAGCCCGCTCTCGCCTGCCATCGGTGACATCATGGTTTCGACCAGTTCCGCGAGGAATTCGCGCGTCTGAGGGTCGACCGCGTAGATGACCGTCCCCACCATTCCCCGGGTCAGCAGGACCTTGTAGATGTTTCGGATGTTCCGTTCATACTGCAAGTCGGTGACTGACCGCTTCCTGAATTCGGGGTCCTTGTTGGCGTCCCTCACTGTGACCGTCCGGCCGTGCCGCGCGATCAGGTCGGGACCGATAATCACGCCCGACCAGTCGTACTCGAACCCCTGGGCGGTGTACACGCAGCCGACTTGGTCGAAGCCGCCCTCCATCGTCGCCCAGAGCGCGCTGGGCGGTGCCGTGCCGACAGCCCGGTCGCCCTTCACATTCCACGGCTTCGCCCAGTCGCCGATGCGCACATCGCTCACCAGTCGTCCGTCGCGGTCTGGATTGCTCCAGGGCCAGCAGTATCCGGCCGACACTCGGGCCGAATAGCCTTCCGTCATCTTGCCCCGCAGGATGCTCTCCATCTCCCACGGGGAATCGGCCAGCATGACCTCGAAGTGGTCGTCGCCAGACCACGCCTCGGGGCCATCGGCTTCCAGGCCCAGCAACCGAAGCACCCATTGCTCGTATCGTCGGCTGCCGCCGCACCGGAACTGGTCGTTGAGCTGAACGTGGTGGACGCGGAACCCCAGTGACGACGCGTGCGACTTGATGGCCTCCACCGTTCCGACTTCCCCCGGCTTCACGACCTGGTGCTCGTCGAGCAGGAAGACCGGTACCCGGGCGGCGGCGATGAGCTCGTCGATCTGGCTCCGCCCGGTTCTGTGCACGGCACTGGTGTAGCGGTTAGTGGATGTCTCCCGGATGCGGTGGGCCTCATCGCAGATCAGCACTTCGATGCCGTTCTTCTGGGCGTCCATGAAGCTGTTGGAGTACTTGAATAGTTCCTTGATGCGAGAGGACCCGCGGCCCGCCACTCGCCGCAGCGTCTGGGTGAAGGACCGGGAGCCAGTGGCGTGCAGAGCGCTGTAGCCCTGCCGACTGAGCTCGCCAAGCAGCGACAGCGCGATGACGCTCTTCCCGCTGCCGGGGCCGCCAGTGATAACCACGACCTCCTTGGCGTCCGAGCGCCTCGCCTTCTCGACCGCGTGCAAGACGATCTCATACGCCAGCCGTTGCTGGTCGAGCAGGACGAACTGCTCACGATCCTTGATCTCGCTCGCCGCCAGCTTCATTAGCTGCTTGGACGGACGCGTGGCGCTCGCCAGCAGCCGGTCGGCCGCTCCGGCCCCCTGATCCGGTGTGAACTGATCACGTAGGTATTCAAGGAAGGCCCCTCGCCTGCTCTTGGTGAACAGCCGTGTCCGTTCGGTCAGGCTGAGGTCGAAGAGGTCTTCCACGTCGAGGTCGACCGCGTTGTGCAGGTAGGCGACGCCGCGTACAGCGGTTTCGTTGCCGTGCAGGGAGGCCACGAAGTCGGAGATGTAATCGCAGTAGCCCTGTACTTGAATGAGCGGATGCTCGCGTTCGCCGTACATTCCCTCGATAACGACGAGCCGCTCGCTGTCTTCGAACAGCTCGGCCTGGCTCCACTGCTTGAG
This sequence comes from Solirubrobacteraceae bacterium, assembly GCA_049284255.1. Lineage (GTDB taxonomy): Bacteria > Actinomycetota > Thermoleophilia > Solirubrobacterales > Solirubrobacteraceae > Palsa-465. Next base: position 1,622 of record JBAPXO010000390.1, read on the forward strand.
CTCCACCACCACATAGGCGTCGCCACCGGTGCGCCGGTCGACCCCCGCCAGCACCACATCGGCCCGCCTGCTGGTCAGCGGGAGCTGGTACTCGATCAGCATCTCGACGTTACCGAGGCCGGCCTCGATGAGGTCCCGCACCAACACCGGGAGGCTGCGCCGCCACGACTTCCGCTCGGATTCCGACGGCGACCGTCCCGTCGTCGCGCGCAGATGATCAGCGATGATCCCAGCCAGCTGTCGTTCCATAGGCGAGCCAGCCAAACCCGCGGCCGAAACCCTGAACGCCGTCACATTGTCCCCAGGCAGCACGAAGAACTCGTGCGGGTGGGGGCATGTC
>JBAPXO010000391.1:0-6153 GCA_049284255.1 Solirubrobacteraceae bacterium
CGCATCAGGGGCGCGACCAGATCTCCGATGTGAAGATGGGCGCCAAGCGCGACGGCACGATCACGGCCTGGCACGTCAAGATCCTCGCGGACTTCGGGGCCTACAACATGATCCTGACGCCGTTGATCCCGTCCCTGGGCGCGTTCGTGATGGGTGGCTGTTACAAGATCCCCAACGTCCAGACCGACATCACCGGGGTGTTCACCAACAAAGTGCCTACGGATGCCATCCGCGGCGCCGGACGGCCGGAGGCCACGCAGATGGTCGAGGTGACGCTCGATCAGCTGGCCCATGAGCTCGAGATGGATCCGCTGGAGCTCCGCCGCAAGAACTTCATCCCCAAGGAGGACTTCCCGGCCGAGGTCGCCACCGGAGTTATTTACGATTCCGGCGACTACCACGCGACGCTCGACAAGCTGCTCGAACACGTCGACGTCGAGGCGTTCCGGCGCGAGCAGGCGCAGCTGCGCTCAGAAGGCATCTACCGCGGGATCGGCTTCTGCACGTGGACCGAGATCTGTGGCCTGGCGCCCAGCCGGATCACCGGCCCAGAAGGCGTCGGTGTCCAGGCGGGCCTGTGGGAGTCGGCGATGATCCGCGTCCACAACACGGGGGCGGTGACCGTCTACACCGGCACCTCACCCCACGGCCAAGGCCTGGAAACCGCAATGGCACAGATCGTCGCCGACAAGCTCGGCGTCGACCCCTCCGTCGTCGAGGTCATCCACGGCGACACCGCGACCGGGCCCGAAGGCCGCAACACCTACGGCTCGCGCTCACTGGCCACGGGCGGCGAGGCGGTCGCTCGCGCGACCGACAAGGTCGTCGACAAGGCCAAGGCGATCGTGGCCGCCGAGCTCGAGGCCGCGCCCGAGGACATCGAGGTCGCCGACGGCAAATTCTCGGTCCGGGGCTCCCCTGACAAGGGCATGGCGCTGGCCGACATCGCCGGGATCGCCTACATCGGAGCGGTGCCCGACGGCATGGACCCGGGCCTGGAGGAGACCAAGTTCTATGACCCGGAGAACTTCGTCTTCCCCTTCGGCGCCCACGCCTGCTTCGTCGACGTCGATGCGCAGACCGGCAAGGTGACGGTGTCGCGCTACGTCGCCGTCGATGACTGCGGCCGTCAGGTCAACCCGATGCTGATCGAGGGCCAGATTCACGGCGGCGTCGTGCACGGGATCGGCCAGGCGCTCTACGAGCGGGTCCACTACGACGAGGAGGGTCAGCTGAGCACGGGCACGTTCGTCGACTACGCGCTGGCGACCGCCGCGGAGCTGCCGAGCTTTGAGACCGACAGCACGGTGACGCCGTCACCCGTCAACTCCCTGGGCGCGAAGGGAGTGGGGGAGGCGGGCACGATCGCGGCCAGCGCCGCCGTCACCAACGCCGTGATCGATGCGCTGCGGCCGCTGGGCGTGGACTACATCAACATGCCGCTGAGCCCGATGCGGGTCTGGACGGCGATCTCCGAGAAATCGGGCGCCAGCCCCGAGGGAGGCCAGTCATGATTCCCGCCGAGTTCGACTACACGGCACCCGAGTCGCTGCAGGACGCGATCAAGGCGCTCGAGGACGGCGGCGAAGACGCCAAGCTGCTGGCCGGCGGACATTCGCTGCTGCCGCTGATGAAGCTGCGGCTGGCGGCGCCGACGCTGCTCGTGGACCTGCGCAAGGTTCCGGGGCTCCATGGCGCGGAGCGTCAGAACGGCGACTGGCGGATTGGAGCGCTCACGCCCCACCGGGTGCTCGAAAACTCCCCGGAGCTGGGGATCGTCTCCAAGGTGGCGGCGACGATCGCCGACCCCCAGGTCCGCAACCGCGGAACAATCGGAGGCTCGCTCGTCCACGGCGACCCCGCCTCCGACCTCCCCGCGGCGATGCTGATCACCGGCGCCGAGGTCACGCTGCAGGGCTCCGGCGGGCAGCGGACGGTCGCCGCGGCGGACCTGTTTCAGGACTACCTGACGACATCGGTCGGCGCCGGCGAGGTGCTGACCGAGATCCGGATCCCGGCGCTCGACGGCTGGGGCACGGCCTACCACAAGTTCAACCGGCGCAGCGAGGATTGGGCGATGGTCGCGGTCAGCGCTGTCGTCAAATCATCGGGCAGCAGCTGTGAGGACATCCGCATCGGTCTGACCAACATGGCGTCGGTGCCGCTGCGGGCGACGGCCGTCGAGGATGCGCTGCGCGGCCAGGAACTCAGCGCAGAGAACATCGCCGCCGCGGCCGAGCAGGCGGCAGAAGGAACGAGTCCGCCCGCCGACCTGAACGCCAGCGCCGAGTACAAGCAGCATCTGGCCCGAGTGCTGTGCCGGCGGGCGATTCAGGACGCGCTGAGCGACGGATAACATCGCTCTGGCCTTGATCCCGGCCGAGCTTGAGTCAGTCGACGCCGCGCGCGAGCTGCTCGCGGGCCAGGCCTACCTTGCCGATCGGCCCCTGGCGCTGGCCGTCTACCTGGCCGTGGTGCTCGAGCAGCCGCTCCTACTCGAGGGTGAGGCGGGCGTCGGCAAGACCGAGGTGGCGCGAGCGTTGGCCACCGGCCTGGGCGCGCAGCTGATTCGCCTGCAGTGCCACGAGGGGATCGACCTCCACCACGCCGTCTATGACTGGGACTACGCGCGTCAGCTGCTCGCCCTGCGGGCTGCCGAAGGCGGGGTTGACGAGGGCGAGCTGTTCGCCCGGCGGTTCCTGCTCCGGCGCCCGCTGCTCGAGGCCCTGGAGGCTGATCCGTCGCGGCCGGTGGTCCTGCTGCTCGACGAGATCGACCGCGCCGACGACGAGTTCGAGGCCTTTCTGCTCGAGTTCCTGTCGGACTTCGCGGTCACGATCCCCGAGCTCGGCACGGTCACGGCGCGGCGGCGACCGATCGTCGTGCTCACCTCCAACCGGACCCGTGAGCTCCATGACGCGCTCAAGCGGCGCTGCCTGTACCACTGGATCAACTATCCGACTCCCGAGCGCGAGCGGGCGATCGTGCAGGCGCGACTTCCCGAGCTGCCCGAGCAGATCACGGCGCGGGTGGTTACGGCGGTCGCCAAGCTGCGCGACCAGGGCGACCTGTACAAGCTCCCCGGGGTTGGGGAGACGATCGTCTGGGCCCAGGCGCTGCTCGCGCTCGGAGACGGGGTCGCGCTCGAGGACACGCTCGGGGTCGCGCTCAAGGTCCATGAGGACGTCGAGCGGGTGCGCGAACGCGGGGTGCTGGAGGGTGTCTGAGCCGGTGGGTGTCGGGTCGTCGGCGCTCGCCGACGGGGTCGTGGGTCGGCTTGGCGAGCTCGCCGGCGCATTGCGTGAGCGCGATGTGCGCGTCGGCGTGGGGGAGCTCCTGGCCGCTGTGCGCGGACTGGACGTCGTCGATGCTTCGTCGCGCGAGGATGCCCGTCTGGCGCTGCGGACGATCCTGTGCTCCCAGCGGATCGACCTCCCCCGTTTCGAGGCGGCCTTCCTGGAGGTGTTCGGCGATGGTCGGCCGCCCAGCAAGGAAACGCCGCTGGACGAGCTGGGTGCGATCGAGCGCGCCGCGCTGCCCAGGCTCGGCATCCCCGACGCGGCTGGGGCGCGCGCGGCTGGGGGGGCGGAGGCGGTTCCGGCGGCCTGGAGCGACGTCGAGCTCCTGCACGACAAGGACTTCGCGCGCTTTACCCCAGCTGAGACGGCATTGGCGCGCGAGCTGATCGCTCGCCTGGCCCGCCGGCATCCGACTCGGCTGTCCCGGCGCACCCGGCCCTCGCGTCGCCGCGCCCACTCTCCTGACCTCCGTCACACCGTGCACGCCTCGTTGCGCACCGGAGGCGAGCCGCTTCACCGCCGCTGGCGGGCTCCGAGCCGCCGTCCGCGCCAGCTCGTCCTCGTCTGCGACGTCTCGGGCTCGATGGCTCCCTACGCACGGATGCTCCTGCAGTACATGCACGCGAGCGTGGCGGCCCGCCGCCGCGTGGAGGCCTTCGCCTTCGGCACGCGGCTGACGCGGATCACCAACGAGCTGTCCGGCCGCGACCATGACCTCGCGCTCGAGCGCGCCGCCTCCGCGGTCACCGACTTCTCAGGCGGTACCCGGATCGGGGCAGCGCTCGCGCAACTCAACCGCGCCCACGGCCGGCGGGTGGGACGCGGGGCCGTGGTCGTGATCCTCTCCGACGGGTGGGACCGCGGTGATCCGGCGGAGCTCGACGCCGAGATGGCCAGGCTGCGGCGGGCGGCGCACCGGTTGGTGTGGCTGAACCCGCTCGCCGCCCATCCCGACTACGAGCCGCTGACCCGGGGCATGCGGGCGGCCGTTCCGCACACCGACGAGCTGCTGGCCGGCAACTCGCTGGCGTCGCTCGAGCAGCTGGCGAGGATCCTGGAGCAGATGTGAGCCCTTCTGCGGCTTCCGCGCAGGAGCGCGCCCAATGGGCCGCGAGCGCCGAGCTCCATGGTCCGCCCTTTGACGAGCCTGAGCGCCCGGCGCCACGGCTGATGATGTTCGGGGCGGTGCCTCTGGCAGCCGCCCTGTGCGGGCTGGCCCAAGCGGTCGGCTGGCGGCCGTACGTGGTCGACCCCCGCGAGCGGTTCGCCCGCCCGGATCTGTTCCCGGGCGCAGAGGAGGTGCTGGTGGCGTGGCCCGAGGAGGCGTTTGAGCGTCTGGCTCCGATCGACGAGGCGACTTCGGTCGCCGTGCTCGCCCACGACCCGATCGTCGACGATCCCGCGCTCCTGATCGCCCTCCGCTCGCCGGCTTGCTACGTGGGCGCGATGGGTTCTCGCCGCACCCAGGCGCGGCGGCGGGAGCGCCTGCTGCAGGCTGGCCTGCGTGAAACCGAGCTCGAGCGCCTGTCGGGTCCGGCCGGGCTCGACCTCGGGGCGGTGACGGCCGCCGAGACCGCGCTCTCGATCCTCTCCGAGGCCGTGGCGGCGCATCGCGGACGGGCGGGCGGACGCCTGACGGCCTCCGAGCAGCACATCCATGTCTCCCCGGTGACCTGACCGGGCAGGTGAGGCGGCGATTGGCGTGGCGGACGGGCTGATCTTGGCGGACGGGCTGATCCTGGCGGCGGGCGCCGGTACGCGGTTCGGCTCTGAGCCCAAGCAGCTCGCCGAACTCGACGGCCGTCCGTTGCTGGAGTGGGCGGTGCGCGCCCAGTGCGCGGTGAGCTCGATCGGCCGGGTGGTCGTCGTGCTCGGGTCCCGCGCCGACGAGGTGGCCGACGAGGTGGACTTCGGGCGCGCTGAGGTGGTCGTGTGCGAGGACTGGGAGCGTGGTCAGTCGGCGTCGCTGCGGCGGGGGTTGCAGGCGCTGGCCGGCGCCGAGCGGATCGTCGTCACGCTGGGTGACGCGCCGCTCGTCAGCGCCGAGGTCATCGCCCGCTTCGCGTCTGAGCCCCCCGGGACCCGGGCTTTGTATGACGGTCTTCCCGGGCATCCCGTGGTCCTCGGACCCGAGCACGTCTCGCGACTGCTGTCCACGCAGGGAGACCAGGGCGCTCGGGGACTCCTGCGTGAAGCCCACGGGATCGAGGCCGGGCACCTATGCTCCGGGCGCGACGTCGACACCCCTGACGATCTGGAGGCAATCCGCGATGAAGCTAGAGCAATCATTTGAGGTCTCGGCCCCCCTGGACCGCGTCTGGTCCGCACTGATCGACGTCGAGCGTGTGGCGCCCTGCCTTCCGGGCGCCGCGATCACCGGCCGAAACGACGACGGCAGCTACGAGGGGAGCTTCAAGGTCAAGATCGGGCCGACCTCGGCTGCCTACACCGGCAAGCTCGCGATGGAGAACGTCGACGAGAGCGCCCACACCGCCACCATGCAGGCCGCCGGCACCGACAAGCGCGGCCAGGGCGGCGCCAAGGCGACGATCGTCTCCTCGGTGTCTGAGGCTGGGCCCGACGTGACCAAGGTCGACGTCGCCACCGACTACCACATCACCGGGCGGCTGGCCCGCTTCGGGCGCGGAGGGATGATCGAGGAGATCTCCAACCGGCTTCTGAAGGAGTTTGCGCGGTCGCTGCAGGAGATGCTGGCCGGCGAGCCCCAGGCGGCCACGGCCGGGTCGCAGGCTTCGGCTGGGGCGGCCGAAGGGGCGGCTACGGCCGAGGGGGCTGCTGCGGCCGAGAGCGAGGCGGCCGCTCCCGCCGCTCCCGCCGCTCCCGCCGCTCCCGC
>JBAPXO010000392.1:0-3964 GCA_049284255.1 Solirubrobacteraceae bacterium
GCCGCGCCGAGCCCGGGCACCTCCTCGGGGGCGGCGGCCAGCTCCCACACCGTCTCCCCGGTGGTGTTGGCGTGCGCCAGCAGCCGGGAGACCGAGGTGTTCCCGATCCCCCGGCGGGGCGAGTTCACGATCCGCGTGAACGCGCCGGCGTCCTGTGGGTTGACGAGCACGTTCAGGTAGGCGATCGCGTCCTTGATCTCCGCGCGGTCATAGAACTTCGTTCCCCCGATCACCTGGTAGGCGATCTCGGCCCGCACGAGCGTGTCCTCGAGCACTCGCGACTGCGAGTTGGTGCGGTAGAAGACCGCGATCTCCGCCCGCGAAGTCCCCTCGTCCACGAGCCGTTGGACCTCGCCGGTCACATACCGAGCCTCGGCATGCTCATCGTCGAGCTCGCGGATCTTGATGGGATCGCCCTGTCCGATCTCGGTCCACAGCGACTTGGGCTTCTGCCCGCGGTTGTTGCGGATCACCGCGTTGGCGGCGTCCAGGATCGTCTGCGTGGAACGATAGTTCTGCTCCAGCTTGACCACGTGCGCGTCGGGGAACGTGTCCTCGAACTCGAGCAGGTTCGTGATGTCGGCTCCACGAAACCCATAGATCGAGTTGTGCGTCACCAGTCCGGAGGCCACGAAGTTGTGGGTGTGCTCGATGTCCAGGTCGTAGACCGGACGGTCCAGGATCACCCGCTCAACGGATTCGACGACGTCGTATCCCCCCTCCTCGTCGAACATCACCATCCCGGGTCTGACCGAGCTCGCCGGAGTGAACGGAAGCGAGTTTGACGCCAGGCCGGCCCCGTTGTGGCCAAGGCGAGCGGATGGCCGAACGGAAACGTCGCCGAGGGCCTCAGAGATCTGAGTAGCCAGCGTCTGCACCGTCGACATGTCTTTGCAGGCGCTCTCGAACCGCCAGCCCTCCGATCCCCGGCGCGCCGGCCGTACGCTGAGTCCGATGCGCTGCAGCTTCTGGCGCCCTTCGTCGTCTCGGCCGTCGATTGCAATCCGATGGATTGGCGCCCGCCTCTCCGAGCCGTCACAGAGCGAGATCGTCAAGCGACGCCGATCCTGAGTGTGGACCCGCAAACGTCCGACATTTCGTCGTTTGTCGGTCCGCTGGAGGAATCCAGCGAAATGGGTGTGGTCGGGGGTGCTCACGATTCGGCGTCCGCCGCGGGTCGTGATCGCGATCCCATCGCGGCGCTCGGAGCGGTGCACGGCGAGCACCTTGGCGCCGCGGAAGTCGCCGCTCCCGTAGGCCGAGAGCACGCCGTCGCCTGCGGCGACCGCCTCGATCGGCCTCGTGGTGCCGTCGGCCATGGTCACGGGGGTCCCCTCGACCAGGCATTGCGCATCATCGCCGACGACCATCAGGTTGCGGTGCTCGCCGGTCAGGAGCTGCAGCCACCGGTACTGGGCGTGGTTGGTGTCCTGGTACTCGTCGACGAGGACGTGGCGAAAGCCGTTGGCGTAGCGCTCGCGGACCTCGGGAAAGAGCTCGAGGACGTTGACCGAGCGCACCAGCAGGTCGTCGAAATCCATCGCGTTCATGCGGTGCAGCTCGCGCTCGTAGGAGCGGTAGACGTCGGCGACGGTCTGCTCGAAGAACGAGCCCACCAGCTGGGCATATGAATCGGCGTCGCGAAGCTTGTTCTTGGCGTCCGAGATCTGGGAGCCCATCGAGGCCGGGGTGAAGCGCTTGGGATCGATGCCCAGCTCATCCAGGCAGCGCTTGATCAGGCGGCGCGAATCGGCCGTGTCGTAGATGGTGAACTGGCGGGTGTAGCCAAGCCGCTGGGCCTCGGCGCGGAGCATCCGGGCGCACGCGGCGTGGAAGGTCATGACCCACATAGCGCGGACCCGGCGGCCGACGAGCAGCTCGGCGCGATCGCGCATCTCCCCCGCCGCCTTGTTGGTGAAGGTGATCGCGAGGATCTCGTTGGGCTTGGCCAGGTCGGTGGCCACGAGGTAGGCGATCCGGTGGGTGAGTACCCGCGTCTTGCCCGAGCCCGCCCCCGCCAGCACGAGGAGCGGGCCCTCGCCGTAGGTGACGGCCTCACGCTGAGGATCGTTGAGGCCCGCGAGCAGGGCCTCGAGGTCGTTGGAGAGCTCGGGCATGGGGTTGGCGGTCCACGTTAGCGAGCGGCGCGGAAGGCTTGATGGGCGTCATCCTGTCGCCATGTGGGAGCTCCGCCAGGCGTGCGCCACGGTCGCGACCGAGGCTCGATCGGTGAGGATCGAGACCGAGGTCATCGACGCCTACTCGGCCTCTCTCCCGCTCTCAGCGCCGCCGGCCAAAGACGATCCGCACGCCTCGCAGGCGCTCGCCAGCCGGGAGCAGCGAGCCGCCTTCTGGTTGACCCTCGACGCGATCAACTTCGGATCGGGCTGGTTTCCGACGCTGCGCAAGCCCCCGGGACGCTCTGGCTACCAGACGATCTCCGGGGCGTTGCGCGAACACGCCGCGCAGCGAGGGCCGTGGACGGCATCAGAGCTCACCGAGCTCGATACCGAAGAGGTCGCCGGCGTCCTGCACCAGGATCCCGACCATGAGCTGATGGGGCTCTACGCCGCGTCGCTAAGAGACCTCGGCGAGCACGTGAGCGCCGAACCGGGCGCAAGCTTCAGCGACGTGGTGGACTCCGCCTCGGGCTCGGCGGTGGCGCTCGCGCGCCGGCTCGGTACCTGGTCGTGCTTCGCCGACTGCTCGCGATACGGGTCGCTGGAGGTTCCGTTTCTCAAGCGAGCTCAGATCGTCGCCGCCGACCTGGCTCGCGCCGGGGCGGCGTCGTTTGACGATCTCAATGGGCTGACGATGTTCGCCGACAACCTTGTGCCCCACGTCCTGCGCCTGGATGGCGTGCTGGCATTCGACGCCGAGCTTGTCAGCCGGATCGACCGCGAACAGCCGATCGAGCACGGCTCGCCCGAGGAGGTTGAGATCCGAGCCTGTGCGCTGCACGCCGTGGAGCTCATCGTCGCCGCCCGTCCTAAAGCCACCGCCGCCCAGGTCGACCAGCTGCTCTGGGAGCGCGGGCAACAGCCCAGTTACAAGGCCGTGCCGCGCCATCGGGCGCGCTGCACGGCCTACTGACGTAGCCTCAGCGCGCTGCCGGCAACGCTCAGACGGCGACGCCGGGCATGGCCTCGGAACGAGCCCGGGTGATCGCTTCCACCTCGGCCTCTCCCACGAGCTGCTCGGGGCGCACCGTCCCGCTCGTGATCACGTCCAGGGCGGGAAAGCGCCCGGTGCCGGCCAGACCGGCGTCGAGCGAGATCACAGTCGTCTCGCCCCCCAGGGGCTCCGATGCCGTGGCGATAAGCGTGACCGAACCGCCATCGACGATGTTGCGAGCCGAGGCCAGCGCCTTGCGGGCGACTGCCGGGCTGCAACCGTCGAGGGTGTCGATCAGGACCACCGCGTCTGAACCGCGGGCGGCCAATCGACGTGCCTGGTCGATGGCCGGCTCGATCGCTCCGTTGCGAGTCTCCTCCGAGGCGCCGAGACCGACCGCCGCGGCCGGTTCGACCGGGCCGGCGGTCCACTCGGTGATCTCCTCAGGACGGGCGCCCGCGAGCACAAGGTGGAGAACCAGGTCCTCACGTCCGACCAGCGCCCCCGCCAGCCGCCGCAGGACGTCGGTCTTCCCGGCCCGTGCGGCCCCGACGATCGTCACCCGTGAGCCCTTGCCGATCGGGGTCAGCGATCCGACGGCGGCCAGAGTCGGATCATCGCTGCCCAGGTCGAAGCGCTCGCTGGGGAAGGCCGCCGGAAGATCGTCGAAGCGCACGCTGTCGGCGAGCTCGGCGGCGGGGCGGCCGTTAATGGTTTCGATGCGGACCAGCGAGGCGAAGCGCTCGGACCTGCGCGGCGCCCGCTTGGGCCCCGCGATCCGGTCTCCGGAGACGAGCTCGCACCGCTTGACTTGCGCCGAGGAGATGTAGACATCGTCGTCGGAGGGGTC
>JBAPXO010000393.1:0-2800 GCA_049284255.1 Solirubrobacteraceae bacterium
GGCATCAGCGTCGCGGTGAGTTCGCGCTCTCGATCATCGCGCTGCTCGGCGTAGCCCTGCTGGGTGTCCTTCAGGGAATCGCCGTCGCCGTGGCGCTGTCGATCCTCAATGTTTTCCGGCGCGCATGGTGGCCCTACCAGACCACGCTCGGCCGCGTTCCCGGGCTAGCCGGCCAGCACGACCGGCAGTTGCATCCAGACGCCGAGCAGGTCCCGGGTCTGGTCCTTTTCCGGTTCGACGCGCCGCTGTTCTTCGCCAACGCCAGAACGTTCCGCGACCAGGTGCGGGGGCTTGCCGCCGCCGAGCCAGCTCCGCAATGGATTGTGATCGCCGCCGAACCAATCACCGATGTGGACACCACCGCGGCGGACATGCTCGCTGACCTCGATCAGGAGCTCAACGCCAACGGCACCTCGCTCGTGTTCGCGGAACTAAAGGATCCTGTCCGCGCCAAGCTTGAACGCTACGAGCTCATCGGCACCCTCGACCCCGACCACTTCTTCCCCTCGCTCGACACTGCAGTCGACAGCTTTCGGGAACGGACCGGAAACGATTGGACACCGCCGTCGCCTGAGTCCGGCCGTGACTAACGGAGAGGGGGGGATTCGAACCCCCGATGGACTGATAGCCCATACCGGTTTTCGAGACCGGCGCATTCAACCGCTCTGCCACCTCTCCGGTGAAAGCGGTCAACAAAGTTAGACGACGGCGGCCGCCTTCGCCCTCGACGGCGGGGCCTCCTTACCGGCGCGAGGCGAAGAACGAGCGCAGCAGGTCGCCGCACTCGTCGGCGAGCAGACCCGACTCGACCTGGGGGCGGTGGTTGAGCTGGGGCTGGTCCAGGACGTTGAGGACGCTGCCGGCCGCCCCGGCCTTGGGATCGCTGGCTCCGAACACGACCCGGGGGACCCGGGCGAGGACGATCGCCCCCGCGCACATCGCACACGGCTCAAGGGTCACGTAGATGACGGCGTCGAGGACGCGCCAGCTACCGAGGGCCCGGGCGGCAGCCCGCAGAGCGATGAGTTCGGCATGGGCGGTCGGGTCGGCGCGGACTTCGCGCTCGTTGTGGCCGATCCCGATCACCTCGCCGTCCTTGACGATCACCGCTCCGACGGGGGTATCGCCGTGCTCGGAAGCCAGGGTCGCCTCTCGTACGGCCAGGCGCATGAAGTATTCGTCGCGGGGAAAGAAACGGGAGCTCATCGGCGATGCCCTGAAAAGATGTCGGTACCGTTCTCGGGAAGGGGGCAACTTCCGCGGTGTTGATGATGTCTTAAAGGCTGCCGCCGCCGCGTGAGCCAGCGGCCCCCCTCCAGCACCGCACATGACCAATCGCATCTCCCGCCGACATCCGCCCCGCGCGGCCACAGTTGGCCTCGCCGTGCTCGCGTTGTCGGTGCTGCTGGCGCTCCTCGGTGCTGGAGGGGCGCGCGCCGCCGCCTACGAGCCCCACGAGGTGATCGTCGGCTACAAGTCCGCGGCGGTGGCCGGCGTGGCCGCCGGCGACGAGATCAGGATGGGGATGCGATCGGCGGCCCCCTCCGCGGTGCCGGGTTCACGCGTGCTGCGCCTGCCCGGCCGCGAGAGCGTGGCGGCGGCGCTCGGCCGTCTGCGGCGCCAACCCGGGGTGGCGTATGCCGAGCCCGACTACATCGCTCACGCCGCCGGCGATTTCATCCCCAACGATCGGGGGCGCACCAAGCATCCGCAGGGGTGGGAGCAGACGCAATGGAATCTGCTCCCCGAATCCGGCATCAACGCTCCCGAGGCGTGGGGCAACCTGCTCGCCGATCACCGGCCGGGCGGGCGCGGGGTGACCATCGCGGTGCTCGACACGGGCGTCGCCTACCGCAATTGGAATCACTTCCGCGAGTCCCCAGACTTCAAGGGCACGCGCTTCGTCTCCCCGTATGACTTCGTCGCCAACAACCGCTATCCCCTGGATCGCAACGGCCACGGGACGTTTGTCGCCGGGGTACTAGCCGAGACCACCAACAACGGCATAGACCTGACGGGCGTCGCCTATGGCGCCTCGATCATGCCGGTCCGCGTGCTTGACGCTCAGGGCGAGGGCGATGAGGGGACGATCGCCCGCGGGATCCGGTACGCCGTCAATCACCACGCCCAGGTCATCAACCTCAGCCTCGAGTTCCTTCCCAGCCAGGTCACCACGAGCAGGGAGATCCCGCAAATCGTCAGCGCCATCGATTACGCCCATCGCCGCGGGGTGACCGTGGTTGGCGCCGCAGGCAACGACGAGACCGACGAGATCGCCTATCCCGCGCGCGTGACCAACGTCGTCTCGGTCGGCGCCACCACCAAGGATCGCTGCATCGCCGACTACTCCAACAGCGGGGCGGCGCTTGACCTCGTGGCGCCTGGAGGAGGCAACGACGCCATCCTGCAGAGCGATCCCGACTGTCAGCCCGGCCGCCAGCTCCCGCCGATCTACCAGCTGACCCTGACCAACCCTCCGCACTGGGGGCGGTTCGGCTACCCGGGTTACTACATCGGCACCTCGATGTCCTCGCCTGAGGTGGCGGCGACCGCGGCGTTGGTCATCGCCAGCGGGGTGATCGGCCGCCACCCCTCGCCGAGCCAGATCCTCGCCCGGCTTGAGCAGACGGCCACGCCGTTGCCCCCGAGCGGCCTCCAGCCCTCTCGCCAGCCCAGCTCCACCTACGGCTACGGCCTGATCAACGCCGGGGCGGCGACCGCCCCGATCGAGACGACCGCCAAGCGTTAGGAGCCGGCGGCGGCCGGTCTCAGCCCCTCAGCTCGTCCGCACGATCATCAC
>JBAPXO010000394.1:0-2126 GCA_049284255.1 Solirubrobacteraceae bacterium
GAACACGATTGAGCAGCCCGAGCCGCGCGGGGTGAGCTGCACGACATGTATGTGCTCGTTCCGGGTGTCGTGGTCGAGCTCGAAGCCGACCTGGTCGCGATAGAACGCAACCGAACGGTCGATGTCGCTGACGGGCAGGATGACGACCTCCAGGGTCCAATCCATGGGGTGCTCCTTTGACTTGGATGCCAGTTGCGTTTGGAGAATGGGTTGCAGGGTTGTTCGCTGTAGCGACAGGCCCCCGTGCGCGGTTGCTTAGCCCATGAGTGGTGTCAGCCGCGCGGCGAACTCAGCCGGCCGGCTGATCATTGCGGCGTGGTTGCCGGGAAGCTCGGTCAGCGTTGTGCTGAGCGCCGCGGCCAACGCCACGGCGCAGCGGTGGGGGTAGAAGTCGCGTCCCTCCTCGCTCGCGGTGACGACGATTCGCTCCGCGACCGAGACAAGGCGCTCGAGGTCGAGTCGGTAGCCGGCGATCGCGGGGACGTCGCGGCGGATGAAGAGCTCGACGTCGTCCTGCCGGACCTCTGGCCGGTCATCGGCGCCGGCCAGTGACCGCCCGCGGTTGAGGCCGATGCTCTCGGCGATCTGGTCGAGCGCCATGCCGGCGTCGTTTGGGTCCAGCTCGACGTCGAACGACGCCCGGTCGTCGCGCGGAACGAGCTGGCCGAGCGGCGGCTCGTGGACGACGACCCGGGCGACGGCCCCGGGGTCGGCCACGGCGAGCTCGAGAGCGATCAGTGCCCCGACGCTGGTGGCGAACACCGATGCCGGTCCGGCGCCAAGGTCGTCGATCACGTCCCGGACGTCGCTGGCGTGGAGAGAGATGGTGGCCGGCTGCGAGGGATCATCGATCCGGCTCCGAGAGTAGCCACGGCGGTCATAGGTGATGACCGTGCTGCTGCGGGCCAGCTCACCCGCCAGCCCCGCGAGGGTATCGGCGTTGCTCGGTCCGCCGCCGATCAGGACCAGCGGCGGACCGGAACCCTCCGAGCGGTAGTAGATCTCCCCGCCGGGCACCACCACCCGATGGTCGCTCACCGAGCGGAGGCGGTGCCGCGACCGGCGACGAGCCGCGGGTGACGCTTGCCGAAGTAGCGCACGGCGCTCAGCACCACCGAGCTGCCACCGCCGAGGATGAGGACGGTCGGCGAGGCGCCGGCAGCGATGCCGACGGCCAGGAAGATCACGCCGGAGACGAAGCTCAGCACGTTGGCGATGCGGGGGAAGCGAGAGCGGATGACGAGCAACATGTGAGGGCCTTTCAGAGCGGCTGTGTAAGAGACAGTGCGTATCTAAGCATGTCGTCCGATAAGATGCAAGGCGTCTCCTAGGAATCTTTCGTGACCACCTCCCAACCGACATCCGCAGACCGGCCGGTGGTCACCCGCCGCCGCGGCGCGGCGCTCGAGACGGCGCTGCTCGACGCCGCGTGGGCCGAGCTCCAGGACGTCGGTTACGCCAAGCTGACGATGGAGGGAGTCGCCGACCGGGCCAGCACGAGCCGCGCGGTGATCTACCGCCGGTGGCCGAGCCGGCACGAGCTCGTAATCGCGGCGCTCGGGCACCAGCAGCCGATCGGCCGCGGACGAATCCCGAACACCGGCAGCCTACGAGAGGACGTGATCACAATCATGCAACGAGCGGCACGACGGATCTCGGACGTCGGCCCCTCGACCGTCACCGGCCTCCTTAACGACCTGATCGCCGACGACGCGTCCTCCGAGATCATCGACCAGCTCGCCCGCGGCGGCGGGGAGCTCATGAGACAGGTCCTCGGTCGCGCAGCAGCTCGCGGCGAGGCACGGGAGCACGTCCCCGAGCGCGTCGCGCGACTCCCGCTCGACCTGATCCGCCACGAGCTGATCCTCACCCACCGGGCACCGACCAACGAGACGCTTGAAGAGATCGTCGATGAGATCTTCCTACCACTCGTTGAACCTGCCGGCTAAACCCCAACCGACGCCCGTTACACGGAAACACGACGCGCCCGAGAGCAGGTCAGGGCCTTTAACAGCGGCGGTCGCAGGGCTGTTCACCATCAACAGGCAGCCACGCAACGGCACGTG
This sequence comes from Solirubrobacteraceae bacterium, assembly GCA_049284255.1. Taxonomy (GTDB): domain Bacteria; phylum Actinomycetota; class Thermoleophilia; order Solirubrobacterales; family Solirubrobacteraceae; genus Palsa-465. The sequence continues at coordinate 2,067 of JBAPXO010000394.1, forward strand.
CTTTCGTTCGCACAGATATCCATCCCGGGGGCCGGCGCCGACCTGCTCCGCCGAAAGCAA
>JBAPXO010000395.1:0-5094 GCA_049284255.1 Solirubrobacteraceae bacterium
CGGCACGCCCGGGCGAACAATCTCAAGCTGATCGCGATGGGATGAGCACCCCCCGTCCCGTTTCCAGCGAGGATGACCCGCTCGCCGGCCTGGGGGCCGCTCTCGCTCAGATCGCCGCAGGAGCGGCCGCTCGCGACTCACAACCCGAACCGGAGTTTCCCCATCAGGCCTTCGAGGCGCTGAAGCTCGCGGGGGCGCTGCGCTTTAACGCTCGCCCCGGCCCGGCGCGCCCGCCCGCCCGGGAGGAGCTCGCGCTCGTGCGCCGCGTGGCTGGCGCCGACGGCTCGGTGGGCCGGATCTTCGATGGGCATCTGAACGCCGTGGAGAGGATCGCCGTACAGGGACCGCCCGGTCTTCGCGATCGCGAGCTTGGCTTCGTTCTCGCTGGGGAATCGCTCGCCGGCGTCTGGGGCGGGGACCCGGTCCCCGGCGAGGGGCCGCCCGCAAGCGTTGTCGTTTCCGACGGCGGCCCCGTCCTGCGCGGTGTCAAAACGTTCTGCTCGGGAGCCGGGGGTCTGCACCGGGCGCTCGTGCTTGGCCGCGACCCCGACGGCGGCCCCCCGATCTCGGCCTGGATCGATCTCACCGACACGCGGCGGGTCGAGATCGACCGCAGCTGGTATCGCTCACGGGGGCTGGTCGCGTCGGTGTCTCACCGTGTGGTCTTTCACGATGCTCCCGTGCTGGCCCAGCTCGGGCCACCCGGCGCGATCGCGGCTCAGCCGTGGTTCGGCCGTGACGCGCTGCGCACCGCCGCAAGCTGGGCGGGAATGGCGGACACCGCAGTGACCGATGCGCTCCAGACGCTCGCCCAGCGCCCCCGCCGCGGGGAGCTCGAGGCGCTGGCGGCGGGACGGATCCTGGCCGCGCAGCACACGATCAACGTTTGGATGGATGCCGCGGCCGCCGCCATGGACGCCGCCGGTGCCGATCTCCCTCAGGTTTCGCTGCACGCGCGGGTGGCGATCGCCGACGCCTGTCGCGAGCTGCTCGCCGAGGCCGCGCGGGCGTGTGGGTCAAGGCCGTTTGCCACCGCGGCGCCGCTTGACCGAGCCCGGCGCGACTTGGAGGTGTTTCTCCTCCAGCACCGGCTCGATCCGCTCCTGGCACGGGCGGGGGGAGCCGCCCTGGAGGGCATGGAGCCGTGAACCACATGAGCCCCTCGGACTTCGAGGCGCGCTACCGCGCCGATCCCGATCCCTGGTCATATACCTCCAGCGGATACGAGCGCGACAAGTACGCGGCCACCCTCGCAGCCTGCGGAACGCCTCCGTTCACCAGCGCACTCGAGCTCGGGAGCTCGATCGGCGTTTTCAGCGTGCTGCTCGCCCCGCACTGTCTTTCCCTGGTGACGGTCGATGGATCTGAGACGGCGGTGTCCGCGGCCCGCAAAAGGTTGGCCGGATTTGATCACGTGCAGCCCATCGTCGGCGAGATCCCGGAGGCGATCCCGCGACGTTTCTACGATCTCGTGGTGGCCTCGGAGATCCTCTATTACCTTGAGCCGGCCGTCCTGACGGCCACGCTGGCCGTTTTGCAGGGGTGCATGCGCCCCGGCGCCCGCCTGGTGGCGGTGCACTGGCGACCGCCTGGGCCCGAGCGTCCCTTCGACGCCGCCCAGGTACACGCGCTCCTACGCGGTGAGGGCTGGCTGGCCCAGGTCTCGGCCGACGCCAATCCCGACTACCTACTCGATGTCCTGGAGCGGCGGTGAGCGAAGAGTTCGAGCTGCTGGTGGTCGGCGGAGGCCCGGCTGCGCTTTCGACAGCGCGCTCCTATCGTGACGCCGGCGGGCGGGGCGCGGTGGCGATCGTCGCCGACGAGAAACGCATGCCCTACAACCGTCCGCCCCTGACCAAGGAGCTGTTACGGGGAGAGATGGCCGAGGACGAGCTGCCGATCGAGGACGAGTCTTGGCTGTCTGAGAACGCGGTCTCCCTGATCGGCGGTCGCGCGGTCGCGCTGGAGCTTGGGCAGCGGCGGGTGACGCTCTCGGGCGGGCGCGAGCTCTCCTATTCGAGCTGCGTGTTGGCCACGGGAGCCGAGCCCAAGCGGCTTCCGGTGCCCGGCGCCGACGATCCCGCCGTACGGGTGATGCGCTCGCTCGATGATTTCCGCGAGCTCGAGCACCGCCTCCATCCCCCGTGCGAGGCCGTGGTCATCGGATCGGGATTCATCGGCTGTGAGATCGCCGCCTCGTTGCGTCGTCGCGGCCACGACGTAACTCTGTTCTCCGACGAGCCCGCTCCCAATTGCCGCCGGCTTGGGACCGAGGTGGGTCGCGAGCTCGAGCGCTGGTTGCGTGAGGAGCAGGTCACGCTTCACCTCGGGGTCGAGGTCGACTCGATTGAGCGCCGCGATGGCTCCTTGGAGGTCGCCGCGGGTGCGCAGCGGGCGACCGCGAGAGTGATCGTGATGGCGGCCGGGGTGGCTCCGCGCAGCGAGCTCGTTGCCGGCAGCGACGTCGCGCTGCGAGAAGGTGCGGTCTGCGTCGACGCCTCGATGCGCACCGCGCACGATGGCCTGCTGGCCGCCGGAGACGTGTGCTTTGCGCAGAACCTCGCCGCCGGGCGCCACCTGCGCGTCGAGCACTGGGGCGACGCGCTCGGCCAGGGCGCGATCGCCGGCAAGACCGCCGCCGGCCAGGACGCCGGCTGGGAAGAGGTGCCCGGCTTCTGGTCGACGATCGGCACCCGGACGCTCAAGTACGCGGCCTGGGGGGACGGTCATGACGACGTGTCCTTCGACCGGGGCGCCGACGGTGCCTTCACCGCCTGGTACGGGCGCGAGGGCCGGATCGTGGGGGTCCTCGCTCACGATGACGACGACGCCTACGAGCGTGGCCGCGACCTGATCGCCGAGGGTGCCCCATGGCGCTGAGCGCGGTCGTGGTCATCCCCGCTCGCGACGAGGAGCGTCGCATCGCCGGGTGCCTGGAGGCCCTGGCACGCCAGACCGTGGGTGGGGTGGGCTTCGAGACCATCGTCGTCCTCGACGCCTGCAGCGATGACACCGCGGGGGTGGTCGCGGAGGCGAGCGCGGCGCTGGGGTTGCGCGTGTCGGTGCTCGAGGGTCCGGGAGAAGGCGCCGGCGCGGCGCGGCGCGCCGGAATGGACGCCGCCTGTACGCGGTTGCTCGATCTCGGCCTCTCCGACGGACTGATCGCGTGCACCGACGCCGACTCGCGTCCCTCGTCCGACTGGCTCGAACGCCAGCTGGCGCACGTGCAGGCCGGAGCGCGGGCGATCGCCGGGCTGATCGAGCTCGACGGCGACGAGGCATCAGAGCTCCCCGCAGCGGTCCTGAACCGGCGCGAACGTGACGCTTCAGCGCGCCTCGGGCGCATCCGGCGGACCGAGCCCGAGGCCGGCCACCACCACTTCGCGGGTGCCTCGTTGGGGGTGACGGCTGGCACCTACCGTGAGGTGGGCGGGATCGAACCGTTGGTCGCGCTCGAGGACGCCGGGTTTGCAGCCCGTCTGACCGAGCACGGCGTCCCGATCCTGCGCGCCTCCGATGTCAAGGTGATGACGTCGGCGCGCGCTGAGGGCCGCGCGGTGCGTGGACTCTCGATCGATCTTGCCGTCTCGACGTGGTTCGAGTGCCGCCGATACCGGGCCGACCAGTTCGACGCGCGGCGGTTGCGCGAGGCCAAGGGCGAGGCGGGCGTGACCGTGATCGTGCCGACAAAGGACTGCGCCGAGACCATCGGCGGTGTGCTCCGCAGCACCGTGGCCCCATTGGGCGCCCAAGGGCTGGTCGACGAGCTGATCGTCGTTGACGCCGGGTCCGGGGACGGAACCGCCGAGATCGCCGCGACCGCCGGTGCCCGCGTGCTGCAGCAGGACGAGCTGCTCGCCGAGCTCGGGCCGGCCCAGGGCAAGGGCGACGCGATGTGGCGGGGCCTGCAGGCCTCGGGCGGCGAGATCGTGGCCTTCCTGGACGGCGACACCGCCGATCCGAGCCCCTCGCACCTGCTCGGCCTACTCGGCCCGCTGCTCTCCGATCCCTCGCTCAGGCTTGTCAAGGGGGCCTTCGAACGTCCCTTGCAGGCCGGGTCGCTCACCCTTCTCAACGAGGGCGGGCGCGTGACCGAGCTTATGGCCCGCCCGCTCATCAACCTCCACGAGCCGCTGCTCGCCGGCTTCGCCCAACCGCTGGCGGGCGAGTTCGCTGCCACCCGGGAGCTGCTGGAGTCGATCTCGTTCCCGGTTGGCTACGGGGTCGAGATCGCGGTGCTGATCGATGCTCTGCGCTCGTGCGGGCTGCCGGCGCTGGCCGAGTGCCACCTCGGCACGCGCCAGAACCGCCACCAGCCGCTGCGGGCGCTTGGGGAGATGGCCTACGCCGTCCTCGTCGCGGTCGAGAACCGGCTCTCAGACCGCCCGGCACGGTTGGCCGGTCAATACGTCAGACCGTGGCAGGACGGCGAGAGCGCCGCCGTGCCGGTCCAGGAGCGGCCGCCGATCGCCCAGCAGGCAAACCGCGAGCGCCAGCGGCTCAAGGCCGCGTCAGCTCGCAGCCGCTGACCCACAGAGCCGCGGCTCCGGGCCATGTTGACCCAGAGCCGCTGAGCTCGCTGGTGGCTGACGGGGAGGCGCTAGGCGCTGGTGGCGCCGGCGCCCGCGACTTCGTGCTTGCCCTCGGCGAACTCCTCCACGATCTTGGCGTTGAAGGCCGGGAGATCGTCGGGGTTGCGCGAGGTGACGAGTCCTTCGTCGACGACGACCTCCTCGTCGACCACCTCGCCTCCGGCGTTGCGGATGTCGGTGCGGAGGCTGGGGTACGACGTCAGGGTGCGTCCGCGGACCAGATCAGCCTCGACCAGCTCCCACGGAGCGTGGCAGATGGCGCCCACGGGCTTGCCGGACTTGAAGTACTCCTGCAAAAACGAGATCACGTCGGAATCCATCCGCAGGCGATCCGCGTTGACGGTCCCGCCGGGCAGGATCAGCCCGTCGTAGTCGCTCGGGGAGGCGTCGCTGATCTCCCTGTCGACCTTGAACTTGTCGGCCGGATTGATGTCCGAGTTCATCGCCTGAATCTCGCCGGATTCAAGCGACAGCAGCTCGGTGGTGGCGCCCGCCTCCTCGA
>JBAPXO010000396.1:0-1507 GCA_049284255.1 Solirubrobacteraceae bacterium
GAGCAACCCCCGCTCAAGGGTGCGCTTATGCAGCTGGGCGTCGTACCCGATCGAGAAGCGCCGGATCATGTTGAACAGCTCTTGGAGGGAGAGGCGCTCGGTGTCGAGCAGGAGCTCGCCGCCGGCGTCGAGGATCCTCAGGTCTCCGAGCATCTTGCCCTTGGGGGTGAGGAAGGCGGCGTAGCACCCGCCGCCGGGAACCAGCGCCTCGACGTCGTTGGAGACCTGACCCTGGAGGAAGCTCTTGGCGTCGGCGCCGGTCAGGGCGAGCTTCCCGCGCTCGGAGCGGTTCAGCAGCCCGCAGGCCGCGGTGATGGCCTCGTACTCAGAGGCCGAAAGATCAACTGAGGCCACGTCACTGAGGATAGAACTCGGAGTTTCAACCTGGCCCTCTGATAATGTTTAGGCAGACCATAATTTCATGTCTGTCAACGCTGAACCATCCGCTCTTCGCTCCCCGGCGGTCGAGGACTACACCAAGGCGATCTACGCCCTGCAGCTGCGCGCCGAGGCGCCGGTGAGCACGAACGCCCTCGCCGAGCGCCTCGGGGTCACCGCGGCCTCGGCCTCGGGCATGGTCAAGCGCCTCGGGGAACTCGGCCTGGTCTCGCACCGCCCCTACCACGGGGTGGCGCTGACCGCGGCGGGGCGGCGCATGGCGCTCGAGGTGATCCGCCATCACCGGCTGCTCGAGCTGTACCTCGTCGAAAGCCTCGGGCTGCCGTGGGACCGGGTCCACCAGGAGGCTGAGGTGCTCGAGCACGTCCTCTCCGAGGAGCTCGAGGAGCTGATCGCAGCCAAGCTCGGCGACCCCACCGTCGACCCCCATGGCGATCCGATCCCCAGCCGGGACCTGATCATCACCGAGACGGCCACCGAAAGCCTGCAGTCGCTCGAGCCCGGAGTGAGCGGGGTGTTTGCCCGGGTCTCGGACTCCGACCCCGAGATGCTGCGCTACTTGGCCGAGCGCGGAATCGCTCCCGGGGACCGCTTCGAGGTCGTCGAGCGCCAGCCCTTTGGCGGCCCGCTGTTCGTGCGCTTCGGCGAGCAGGTGCACCCGCTCGGAGGCGACCTCGCGCGAGCGATGCGAGTCGATCTCAACTGATGCGCGGGGAGTGGGGCGCATGAGTGGGGTGAAGCCGATGAGTCCGGAGCCGGCACTCGAAGCCGCCACCGTTGACGGTCAGCCCGCGGCGCTGCCCGAGACCGGACCGAGCGCGCTGGAGCGAGTGCTCGCGAAGGGCAGGCTGCGCGCGACTCTGAGCTTCCTCGGTCCGGCATTCGTGGCGGCGGTCGCCTACATCGACCCGGGCAACTTCGCCACCAACATCCAGGGCGGCGCCAAGCTGGGCTACGAGCTGCTGTGGGTGGTGCTGCTGGCCAACCTGATGGCGATGCTCGTCCAGTACCTGTCGGCGAAGCTTGGGATCGCCACCGATCGCAACCTCCCCGAGCTCTGACGCGAGCGCTTCCGCCGCTCGGTCACCTGGGGGCTGTGGATCCAGGC
>JBAPXO010000397.1:0-2294 GCA_049284255.1 Solirubrobacteraceae bacterium
GCGAAACACCTCGCCGCCTGACATCTCAAAGACGGCGTCGACCTTGCGCCCATCGTTGGAGGAGACCAGGCGCTCGGTCATGTTCTCCGGCGAGGAGTCGCTCGCGGCATCGGCGCCGAGGTCGCGGGTCAGGGAACGCTTGTCCTCGGTCGAGGCGGTGGCGATCACCTTCCCGGCCTTGAAGTGCCGGCCGAGCTGGATCGCCATCGAGCCCACGCCGCCCGCGCCGGCGTGCACGACGACCGACTCGCCGGGACCGATATGGGCGCACGTCGTGTAGAGGTGCCAGGCCGTCAGCCCGGCGACCAGGATCGCCACCGCGGCGTCGTCGTCGACGTCATCGGGAACGGGGAAGACGCTGGCCTCGGGGGCGACCACGAACTGCGCGTACCCGCCAGTGCCGGTCAAGGCGACGACCCGCTGGCCGGTGTCGGTGCGAACGCCCGCGACCTCGGTCCCGGGGATCAGGGGCAGCTGCGCCGGAGCGAGGTAGGAGTTGGTGCGCTGGTGGGTGTCGGCGAAGTTCACCCCGGCCCGGGTGACCTCGATCAGAACTTGTGCTTGTCCGGGCTCGGGCGTGGGCAGATCGACCTCATGGAGCTTCTCGGGGCCCCCGAACTCGTCAATCTGAACGGCGCGCACGCCGATACCGTATCGGCCTTCACATCACCGCCGCTCAGCGCTAGGATCGCCGTCCTGTGACTTGGGGATTCTTGTGGATCATGCTGGCCCTGAAGGTGCCGCTGATTGCCCTCATCTATCTCGTGTGGTGGGCGATCAAGCAGGAGCCCGATGAGTCCTCATCATCGGACGACGACGGCGGCATCAAGCGCCTCAACCGTCCGCACCCGCCCAAGCCGTTTCCGCGCCGTCCGCGCCGCGGCCCGCACGGAGATCCCGCGCCACAGCCTCCCGGGCGCGTCCGCACCACGCGGGTCCGGGCGCGCAGCCTCGGCCACTGAGGCTCGCTGTCAGGAAGCCGCCGGCGCGACCGCGGCGCTCTGGGCGCCCTGCGCGTGCTCTCGGCTGTCGCGTGACGAGATAAGCACCGCCGTCAGGATGGCCCCGGCGAAGGCGAAGCCCGCCCCGACGAGAAAGGCGCGATCGAACCCGTTGGTCAGGGCTACCGAGGTGTTGTGGACACCGGCGTGAAACGCGTCCTGGGTGCGGCTGTTGGCGATCGTGGCCAGGATGGCCAGCCCGAGCGCCCCTCCGACCTGCTGGGAGGTGTTGATCAGCCCTGATGCCAGGCCCGCCTCATGGGGCTCGGTGCCCGTGACCGCGGCGATCGTCACCGGCACGAAGGCAAAGCCCAGACCGAGGGCAGCGAGGATCGACGGGCCGAGCACGTCGGCGGCGAACGATCCTCCGGTGGCCGGGACCTGCGAGAACCACACCAGGCCCCCGGTGATCAGCAGCATCCCCATGATCAGCGGCGTCTTGAATCCCAGGCGAGTGACCAACTGCGAGGCGACGCCGGCCGAGACGATGATCCCGACCGCAAGCGGCAAGTAGGCGATGCCCGTCTTGATCGGCGAGTAGTGCAGCACGTCCTGCATGTACAGCGAGATGAAGAAGAACATCGAGAACAGGGACATGCCGATCAGCAGCCCGACGATGTTGGCTCCGCGCAGCGTCCGCAGGCGGAAGATCGTGAACGGCATCAGGGGATTGCGAGACCGCTGCTCGATGAGGACGAAGGCGATCAGAAGCACGGCGGCGACCGCGAGCCGCAGCAGCGTCGTGCTTGATCCCCAGCCTGAGTTGACGGCGTCGACGACCGCGTAGACCAGCAACGACAGGCCGGCGGTGACCGTCACGGCGCCCGGGATGTCAAACGTCCGCTCGGCGTCTTCAGAGCGGCTCTCACGTAGGACCCGCGGCGCGAGCAGGGCCGCGATGATGCCGATGGGGACGTTGACGAACAGCACCCAGCGCCAGCTCAAGCCGCTTGTGAGGATGCCGCCCAGGAGCACGCCCGCGGCGCCCCCAGCGCCGGCGACCGAGCCCCAGACCCCCAGCGCGCGGTTGCGCTCGGATCCCTCGGCGAAAGTCGTGGTGATGATCGAAAGGGCGGCCGGCGAGACGATCGCCGCGCCCAGGCCCTGGATCGCGCGGGCGACGATCAGCCAGGCCTCGGACTGAGCGATTCCGCCGGCAAACGAGGCCAGTGAGAACACGACCAGGCCGAGCATGAACATCCGCCGGCGTCCCAGGAGGTCGGCGAGGCGCCCGCCCAGCAGCAGGAAGCCGCCGAAGGTCAGCGTGTACGCGTTGACGACCCACGACAGGTC
>JBAPXO010000398.1:0-1673 GCA_049284255.1 Solirubrobacteraceae bacterium
TGCGGGTCGCTGGGCGGCGCCCGTCCGGATTGTGCAGGACGCACAATCCGGACGTGAGGAAGGCATCGTCAGCCCGCAGACTGACCAGGTTCCATCAGGCTGCCGCGGCGACGATCAACCACGACCACTCGCAGCAGCGGTCCGGCCCGCATTACCCGCGCCCCGTGCCGAGTTGACCCGTGTGGTTGTAGAGGCTGCAGCCGGCGACGTGCCACGTGCCCGCGCCCGTGTTGCCCGAGCCGATGACCACCGTGTTGTCGGTGCCCACGATCGCCTTCACCGGCGGCCCCGGCATGCTCGCACCCGGCGGGGTCGGCACACAGTTGACCGGGCCACTGACGGGTGCCGCCCCGCGTGCCATCTGGATCATGATCTGCTCGTGGGTCCCCATTGCGGTGAGCTTGCGGTTCGCGCCGATGAGCCCCGACGGGGTGGCGAGCTGCACGGTCACCGAGCCATCGCCGCTCTTCGTGACGGCGTACGCCGGCGGAGTCGCTGACGTGCCGAGGGCGAGCAGGAGCGCCACGCCGACGCCCGCCAGCCCGAGCGTGCTGCCCGCGAGAACTCGCGGACGCAGGCGACGGGCTCGACCCGGCCTGGGTCGATCGGCGCGCGCGAGGTCATCGCCGTGCCGATCAACGACCGATCCCCACAAATTGTCTTCAAACTGACTCATGAGCGCACTGCTCCTTTCGTAGTTGTGCTTCTGAGCCGTGCCCGAGCCCGCGACAACCGCATGCGCAGCACGCCGCGGGACACCCCAAGCGCCGCCGCGGCCTCCTTCGGGCTCAGCTCCATGAGGTCGACCAGCTCGATCGCCTCTCGCTCGCCGTCGCTCAGCCTCGAGCAGCGCTCCAACAGCTCGCGCCCCGTCCGCTGCGCGTCGATCCTCGCCGCCAGCTCCTCGAACTCATCGACCTCAAGCGGTCGCCGGCCGGCCAGCCTGAGCGCCGCGTCACGGCCACCGGCCAGTCCACCGCAATGGCGGGCGTACACATGCGCGGCGATCCCGAACAGCCACGCACGCGCCGTCCCGCGACGCGGATCAAAGCCGCCGAACGAGCCGGCCGCCTCAAGCATCGTCTCCGAGGTGAGATCCGCAACGTCCTGCGGCTCAGAGCAACGGCGAGCGAAGTACGCAGTCACTGCACCGACATTTGCGCGATACACCCGCTCGAACTCCGCAAGCCCCCGACCACCCGGCTCTCGCCGCATGATCGCGTCCTCCGCGTTGATTGCCTCGATGCCCATAACCAATACTTGGCGAGATCGCTGAGATCTGTCACATCGTGGGATCGACACCACATCGGCACCGCGACCAGCGAGCCTAAGGCCCGCGGCGCAGACTCATCTGCCCGCGAGGTGCCGTGGTGCCTGCGAGGCAACCACCAGCAAGAACCGCCACCCGAATAACGAGTGCGACGACGATCGCCCGCGACGGTCGGGGTGTGCCCAGACCGTGTGCGAGCCTCGCTGGCGTATGACCTTCCACCACTTCTCGATGCCGCCGGTGGGGCTCGAACCCACGACCTTCGGATTAAAAGTCCGCTGCTCTACCAACTGAGCTACAGCGGCGGGCGTCTGCATGATCGCGCACTCGGCGCGATGCCGGCGGGGTAATCAGGGCAGGCCGGGCTGAGGGGTGTTCAGCCGGCTGGCGTAGGCCACGGCTT
>JBAPXO010000399.1:0-1724 GCA_049284255.1 Solirubrobacteraceae bacterium
AGCCTGCGGGATGAACCCGTCGGGCTGCACCAGCCCCAAGGTGGGATGCTGCCAGCGAACGAGGGCTTCGACGCTGTTGATGATGCCGGTACCGGTGCTTACCTTGGGCTGGAAGTGCAAGATCAACTCGCCGGCGGGGATGGCTCGGCGCAGATCTCCGAGGAGCACAAGGCGGGAGAGATTGTTGTCGTCGCGGGACGACTCGTAGCGGGCGAATGGGTGGTACGCGCCCTTGGCCTCGTACATGGCCACGTCGGCGTGACGCAGCAGCGTCTCGACGTCTTCGCCGGATTCGGCGAGGGCGATTCCGACGCTGCCGTCGATGTCGAGCGCGAAGTCGTACATCGGGAACGGGTCGTGCAGGGCGGCGCCGATGCGTCGCGTCGCCGTTACTGCCTCGTCCCATCCGGAAACGGGGAGAAGAATCGCGAACTCGTCACCGCCGAGGCGCGCCACCGAGTCGGAATCACGGAAGCAGCCCCTGAGTCGGTCCGCCACCTGAAGAAGGAGGTGATCTCCGTACTCGTGCCCGAGAGTGTCGTTGACCTCTTTGAACCGGTTGAGGTCCAAGAGCAGCACCGCCACGGTGGCGCCCGAGCGAGCAGCGGTGCGTAGGGCCACACCGGTCCGGTCCTGGAACAGGGTCCGGTTCGGAAGGTCGGTCAGCGGGTCGTGCAGGGCCTGATACCGGTTGTATTCACTTTCACAGTGAATGTACCGCTGGTAGCGGGTGGCGAGGATTGCTCCGCCGGCGACCAGGCCGATCGCTGCGAGCAGCGCCGCAACATCGACGAGGAGCACAAGGCGGGCAGTCTCGCCGACTGAATCCGCCGAGTCGAGAGCCTGGGATTCGTGTTGCGACGCGGCGGCGTAAACCTGGTTTTCCATGACGCCGAAGACCGGGTCCACGGTTCGGCTGTCGATGGCGTTCGTTACGGCCACCGGATCGTGGCGATCGACCGACAGGAACAGCTGTGCGCTGGCCGCGACGTAGACGCGATGCTCGCGAAGCACGATCTTCGCCAGATGACGATCAGCGCCGTTACCCAGAGCGGCCACCTGGCGCATGGCCTGGCCGAGGGAGGCTTCAGCCGCTACGTGGGCTGCCCTGGGAGCCGTTCCTGGTTGAAGGCGGTACTTCCGCTCGAGCGACTCCTCGGCCGCGATCGCGCTTGCCGCGTGGCCGTAGGCGATGCCTAGACGAACGGCAAGGGTGCCTGACCCGGCCGCATTGCTCGTCACCAGAGAGCCAACCGTGACGACGATGATGAGCACCACCAGCCCGATCCCGGCCGCGGCCATCGCCCAGCGATTCCACGAGCGTGAGCCGGCCCCAGCCTGGGGCTGGACCGTCTCACCGCCCAGCCGCGATGGGCTGAGCCAGACAATCGCACTCGACGATTGGCATCTGATCTCGCGAATCCTCTCCTGGTGGCCGAACAATCACACTCCGTAACCATTCATATACACAGAGTACTCGATGGGACAAGCGGAGATCATCCCGAACGGTCGCGGGGCTGCGCCTCGATCGTCACCACGGCGCCGGGACGCGGGTGACGGCAGGGGCGGAGTCCAGGGTCCGTTCGGAAAACTAATGCCGTTGATCTTTTGCTTTTGCTAGCGTGCGCTTGCCAGCGGCCGCGGCAGCGGCAGCACGTCGGGCGACCAGATCGCGAGGGCGGTGTTCCGCACCTCGTGCACCAGCGAGTGCGCCCGCATCCTGG
>JBAPXO010000400.1:0-5399 GCA_049284255.1 Solirubrobacteraceae bacterium
GGAGACCACGGTCGAGGGAGCTCCGTTGGTGCCCGGGATGGTGTTCACGAGCTGGGCGGTCGCGCCGTTGACGGTGAAGGTCTCCGTCGATGCGAGATTGGGGATCGTGTAGGTCGTCGGAGGGCCGCGCGGCGAGGTCGAGAACCACGTCCCGGCGTTGAAGCTGACCGTGACCTGGCCCGGCGTGAAGGTGCCCTGGAAGAGGAAGCGGTAGAGGCCGTTGCCCAAAAAGACGATGGGGTTGTTGCCGTTGCGCGTGTCCAGGCCGGTGATGCCTGAGGCGCCGGCGCCGCTCAGCGTGAACACGTTGTCGCCGATCGTCCCGTACAAATTTTGGCCCGAGGTCGCCGTGAACTGGACGTCCAGATACGTGCGGCTGCCCGGGAAGTCGCTGGTGGTGAGCGCCGCATTGGTGGGGTCGCCGGAGGGATAGGCGCTGGCCCCCGCGGGCTGCCCGTTGCCGTCGAAGTAGGAGACGGCCGTCGGCGTCAGCGTGACGTCGAACATCAGGCTCGTGGCGCTCGGGTTGACCGGGATGACGACGTTGATCGGGACCTGGAACACGTTGTTGCCCAGGTAGACGGCCTGCCGGTTGGTGTCGATGGTCACCGACCAATTGGTGCACGTCGTCGCGCACGTGAACGTGACCTTGGTGATGTCCAGCGAGCTCGAGTTGAGCGTGAAGCCCGCCGGGACACCGCCCATCGGATTGGTGCTGGAGTCAGGAATCGTGATGTTGACGACGTTCTGGCCCTGGGGACTCGAGGTCGAGCTTGCGGTGCCGCCGTTCGTGCCCTCACCGATCGACACCGGGGCGATGGTCGGCGCGGTCGCCAGGTAGTAGGACCAGCTGTTGGCCAGGAACTGGAGCGTGATGTCACCGCTGGTCGCGGCAGCGCCGGTCAGCCAGAAGCGGTAGGTCAGCTGGGTGGCGGTGTTGAGGTATCCCGGGATGTCGTTCTGGTTGGCGGTCGGGACGAGCAGCGTCGGCGCCTGCGAGCTGTCCAGCGCCAGGCTTCCCAGTCCCGGGCCGCCCAGGGTGAACTTGGGCGTTCCGCTGGTGATCGAGTTGGGGTCGATCCGCATCCCGTTCGTGGGCTCGACGAAGACGACGTCGATCCAGTTGACGTCGTTGATGAGGTTGACGTCGATCGTCCCGCCCTGCTGGGGGTTGACGATCGTGGCCGTCGGACCGTTGACGGTGAACTGGGCCTGGTAGAGACCACTCGAGGCGCCGGTGGTCGCGTTGCCCGAGGAATCGGTCGTGTCAGCGTTCTTGATCGCGCCCGCGGCCAGTGAGACCTGGACCATTCCTGGCTCGTAGCTGACGCCGTTGGGAAGCAGGTAGCGGAACTCGGTGACTCCGAGGTCCGACAGCGCGTCGGCGTAGAGCTGGGGGTCGGTGATCCCGCCTGAGAACGACGAGGCGGCGAGCACGGTCTGGCGGGCCAGGTCGGTGACCACGTCGACGACGTTGCCACCCACCGTCTGGGTGGTGACCTGCATGTCGAGGAACGAGTGGCTGCCGCCGGCGGCCACGGCGTCGGAGATCAGCTTGGCTATCTGCGCGGCGTCGGGGTTGGCGGAGTAGTCGCTGGAGTTGGTGCCGGTGGCGCCGACCGTGAGCAAGGTCTCGGTGCTGGGTCCGTATCTCCAGACGACATGGTTGGTGGTGTCGAGCTCGATCGGGACCGTAAGCGAGCCGCCCTCGGGCAGCGAGATCGTCTGCATCGGGATCGGCTCGGAGATCTGCGATGCGGCGACCGTGCCGGTGAGGCCGCCGCCCAGGCCGGTGACGGTCATGTAATCGCCCTTGGGGGTCACGCCGTTGCCCAAGACGTAGTTGACGATGTACTGGTAGTCGAGGTTGGCGCCGGTGGCCGCCTTGAAGCTGACGTCGATGTAGCTGCGGGTGGCGGTGGAGGCGGTGAGGGCCGTGGAGGGAGCCCCGGTGCCGTCGGCGGTCTGGCCGTTGGCGACGTTGACGTCGACCGAGCCGCCGCCGGTGGTGGGATCGGCGAGGGTCTCTCCGGGAGCCGTGGTGGCGGCCGCCGGCGACGATGACGGCTGGGCCACGTCGAAGGTCACCGGCTGGCCGGAGGAGTTCTCAAAGCCCATCTGGAGCTTGCCGTACAGCGTCAGGAGCTGGACCTGCGCGGGCACCTCGGCCAGGAACAGGACCGTGACCTTGCCGGTGGAGACCTGGGACAGATCGGCGTAGAGCTTGCCGACGATGCTGATGTTGTTGTTGGCGAAGTTCAGCGTGCCGCTGATCAGGAACTTGCCGTCGGTGGAGATCATGATCGTGACCACGCCGTTGAACAGGGCTTGCGAGGTGTAGATCGAGTAGATCTCGGCCGAGCCGGTGATGATCATCGGCGATGTGAACGCCGAGAAGAAGTTGGCCTGGCCGTTGGTGGCCTTGGCCTGCGAGGCCACCTGCTGCTGCAGCGAGGCCAGCCACTGCGCCGCGGTGAGCTGCGTGGGCAAGTTGAACGCCGGGTTGTTGAGCTGTAGCGGGTCGTCGATGGACGGGAGCGTCGAGTAGAACTGCACGCCGCCGGCGAAGTTGTTGAGGGTCAGCCCGGTGTCGGGGTCAAGCAGGATCCCGCCCGGCACCTGAGCGTCGATGAAGACATCCAGCGGACCGAGCTGGCTGAGGCCGAGGCGGATATCGAAGCCGGCCAGGCCGGCGATCGAGAAGCCGCCTTCGATGCCCAGGTAGAGGATGCGATGAGCGACCGCCGTGGTGGCGCCGGGAGCGATGATGTTGTAGCCGTTGTCGAGCTGCAGGATGCCGCCGACCAGTCCGGCGTTGAGCTCACCGCCGAACATCTCGCCGGTCACCGTCACACCGAAGGACTGGATGCCGATGATCGGGAACTGACCCTCGGCCAGCAGCGAGGGCTGGATCTGGATGCCATTGACGGCGCCCGAGACCTCGACGCCGCCGAGTCCCTGGATCCCGCTCACGCTCGCCGACAGGGTGAGGATGAAGTCGCCCGGGTCGGTGGTGATGTTGTTGGGCCAGTTGATCGCGATCGAGTTGATCTGGATCGGGAGGAAGCTCGGCCACTGGAACGAGCCGCCGGTGGCCGAGCCCACGCTCAGGCTCACGCCGAAGCCGGGCAGGGTCTCGAAGCTGCCGTCGCCCAGGAACTCGAACTGGCTGGCGGAGTCGGTGATCTGCAGCGATCCAACCTTCACGACGGCGCCCACGGAGGCGAATGAGACGATCGGCTGGGTGGGGCCGGCGCCGGTGTCAAGGTTGAAGCCGGTGGCGGTCAGCGTCAGGTAGGAGCCGAGCTGGACCTGCATCTGGGCGACGTAGAAGGAGAACGACGAAACCTTGCCGCCGCTGAAGGTGAGCGTCGCTCGCATCGCCTCGGGCGGGATTCCGTTGACGGGCTGCGCGCCAGGCAGCGCGCTGATCGTCGCCGAGATCGTCTGACCGGGCAGGAAAGTCGCGCCGCCCGACGCGAAGTAGATCGAGCCGTTGAAGGTGAGCGAGGTCCCGAAGGTCATCGCGAAGTTCTGGACGCCGACCCGGAGGTCCTTGAAGCTGAGGAGGCTTCCGAAGGAGATCGAGGACGGGCTGCCCTGGTTGTTGGCCGGGCTCGATGTCGAGATGCCGTAGTCGAGCTCGGCCTGTCCGAGGGCGAAGCCGTCCTCGTAGATCGTCAGACCCGGGATCAGCCCGGTGGTGCTGGTCGGGGTGGTGGTGACGCTCTGGCCGGTCGTGGGATTGAAGGGGTAGATCCGCCCGGTCAGGTTGAACGACGGGAAGCTGATGCTGGCGCTCTGCACGACGACCAGCTTCTGGTGGCTTCCGCCCTGCGGGTCATAGGCGATGGCGATGCCCTGCGCCATCACGTTGACGACGTTGGGCACCGAAACCGTGAGCGAGGCGACGTTGAGGCTGAAGTTGCCGGGGAGGTCGAGGCGGAACTTGCCGCTGAGCAAGCCGAGCGCGTCGACCTCAAGCGTGAAGGTGCCGGTCACCCCGGTCAGGTTGACCGCGACGCCGCTGGTCGACTGCGAGGCACCGCCCGAGGTGCCGCCGAAGTTCAGGCCGGCCTTGCTGACGCCCACGGAGATCGTGATCGCCAGCATCCCGTTCTTGAAGCCGATGTCCTCGATGCCGATCGTCGGGCCCTGGAGGCTGAGCGGTCCGAGCGAGATCGTCTTGGGGGTGCTGGCCGCGCCCGAGCCGCTGTCGGAGATCGTGAAGGTCTGCATGCCGGCCAGGCTGGATGCCTTGGCGTCCGAGAAGGCGCTGGCGGGGAAGCTGAGGGTGACCGTGCCGTCCTGGAACAGGGGCGTGGCGCCCGTCGAGTCCTTGTTGGCGAAGTAGTACCGGAGGGTCACCGAGGTGTCGGTGGACGAGCTCTGGCTGGTCGACGTCGGCGCCTGAGTCAGCACCGCGAAGCCGTTTGCGTCGAGTTGGACGCCGTCGAGGCCGGTGCCGCTGAGCTTGAACGGCGTAACCGAAACCGTGGTGCCGCTGAGGTTCTCCGAGACACCCATGAGCAGCGTCTGATTGATCGGTGAGCCGTCGAGGCTGCGGTAGGTGACGTCGATGTAGCCGCCGGTGTTCAGCGTCCCCGCGGTGACCGGCTGCGAGGACGACGGGTTGGAGAGGGAGGCGACGGGGGCCGGCGAGCTCGTGCTGCTGGCGACGACCGAGAAGTTCGCGACCGAGCCGACGTCCTGGACGACGTTGTTGCCCGTGCCGACCGAGAAGGCGCCCGGGAGGAACTGGACGGTGTACAGGCCGGGCGTCCCGGGGAAGCCGGTGAGCGTGTACTGGTAGGTCACCGAGCCGCCGGTGGTCACGCCGTTGTTGGTGACCGGAGCGCTCTGGCTGACCAGCTTCGGGGACCCCTGGACGGTCAGCGTGGAGATCGTGTTGCCGTTCTGAAGGATCGTGAAGGGCACGCTCGTGGGCACGTTGGGCGTCAGGCCGTCGACGTCGTTGAAGGTGACGTTGATCGAGGTCAGGTTGCTCGTCGTGCACGGGGTGGTGAAGCCCGCGCAGCTCTGGTAGACGATCTGGCCGTTGTAGGGCGCCGCCAGCTCGGCGGTCGGGAACATCGTCGGCACCGCCGAGTTGTTCGGAGTCAGGCTCGCCCCGAGGATCGAGAACCCGGTGACCGCGAAGGACTGCATCTGGAAGCCGTTGGTCGGGTCGATCGTGAAGGTCACGTTGCCGTCGATCGCGAACACCTGGGTGCTTCCGGAGGAGATCGCCACCGACCCGCCGGCGATGGCCAGGCTCAGCGACCCATCGGGGGAGCGGGTGATCGACAGGTTCCCGCCGATCTGAAGGACGCTGCCGACATCGATCGCGAACGGCGACACGGTCAGCGAGAAGGTGTTGGCCCCGACGCTGTGTCCGC
>JBAPXO010000401.1:0-4083 GCA_049284255.1 Solirubrobacteraceae bacterium
GTCCATGAGATTGTCAACGATCAGCTTGTAGTTGCAGTCGAGGTGAATCAAGCTTCCGTCCCCGGCCCACTCTGGATCATCGTTCCAGTGCAGATCCGGCACGAGGTCGGGATCCGCGATCGCCGGATCTCCCGTCCACACCCAGACAAACCGGTGGCGTTCGACCACCGGATAGGCCCGCACCCGCGCCGCAGGGTTGATCGTCTTCTGAGACGGCATGAACGTGCAGCGACCCTCGGCGTTGTACACCAGCCCGTGGTAGCCGCAAGCGACGTCATCCCCCTCGAGGCTGCCCTCAGACAACGGCATCAGCCGATGCCAGCATGCGTTCTCTAGCGCGACCGGGCGACCATCCTCGCGCCGGTAGATCACCAGATGATGACCACCGATCGTCCGCCCCAGCAGCGTGCGGCCGCACTCAACATCGTAAGCCGCCGCATACCAGCAGTTACGAGGCCAACCGCTCAGCTTGAAGGTATCGGGAACACGACTGATATCGCCGTTCGCGTGTCCGCTGCCGTTCACGATGTCGCTCTCCTCTCATCGACGGCTATCCAGCAACTTTACCCGCGGCCGCCACCCCGAACACCGGGGAACCAGAACGCGCGTGGCGATCCCGGCGTGGCGACGGATCCGTGAGCCGTCATTGCAAGTAAAGGCAGCTTTGCCACCCGGAGTCCTGGTCCGCCATAAGGAGGACTTCTTTTGCGGTCGTGAGGATCGTCCAGGATCCGGGGTACTAAGCGCATGTATGACCGTGGGGTTCGCAGATACTGTTGTTGACTGCTTGGTGTCGATAATCGAGAGGGTGTGATCGAACCCGACCCTGTCACGACCGACGACCGGTCTCCATTGGAGGTGTTGCTGGAGCTCTCGTCCAGCGCCCGCGAAGACCCGCTGCCAGCCTTCCTGGAGACAGTGGCGGACGTTGTGTGCGAGACGGCGGGGTTTCGGACGGTCGTCTTGAATCTGTTTCGTCCCGCCTGGAATGACTACGAGGTCGCGTTGGTCATCGGACAGGAGGAGAGCGTCGATGCCCTGTCTGGGACCTCGACCCCGCGCTCGGCCTTTGCTCGGATCTTCTCCGAAGCCGAGCAACGAGTTCCCGGCGTGTTCTTCCTTTCAGAGGAATCGGGCTTCTGGAGCGATCTCGACGACGTGTTCACCCCAGACCTGCCCGTGAGCGACAAGCCCGATGCGTGGCGTGCGGGTGACGGGCTGCTGGCGTTTCTCTCAGATCCCCAGGGCACCCCCCTGGGGTTCATTTCCATGGACGAGCCGACTAACGGGCGGCGACCAAGCGACGAAGACCTGCGCCTGGTCCGGGCGATCTGCTCGCATGCCGAGCATGCTCTGGAGAGTGCCCGGCGGGCCGAGCAGGCGGCCGAGAACCAGCGCATTCTGTCGCTCCTGCTCAAAGCTTCGCCGGCGCTCTCGGCCTGTGCGAGCGTCGAGGAGTTGATGTCGATGGCCGGCCGCAGTGTCGTTCCTAACCTCGGCTTTGAGCGTTTCGCGGCGTATGCGGTCTTGGATGGGAGGCTCACCCTTTCTGCCACTGAGGGATGGCAGGACACCCGGTCTCTTTCGCCGGAGCTGTCCATCTCCGAGGTCGCGGCGCTCCTGCGGCCAGAAAGCGAGCACGCGGGCTGCTTTTTGGGCATCGCCAGTGAGCTCTTTGTCGATGTCGACGTCGAGCCGGGCTCGAGGTCTGCTCGCAATGGCAACGGCGCCTGGTCGTGGTGCGATCACTGCCTGGTCGTTCCCTGCCGCGACGTCGAGGACCGGCTGTCGGGCTTGATCGTCGTCGAGGATCCGATCGACCGGATGCTTCCTACCGATGATCGTCGCCGCGCGGTGAGACTCCTCGTCGACCAGGTCTCCGCCGCATTGACGAGCATCCACCAGCGTGAGCGACTCAACCACATGGCCACCCACGATGCGCTGACCGGGGTGCGAAACCGCCGCGGGCTCGATGATGTGATCTCGGCTCATCTCGATGTCGCGTTGCTCGTCTGCGATCTGGACAACTTCAAGCAGATCAACGACCGCTACGGCCACGACCTGGGAGACGACGTGCTAGCACGTTTCGGTGAGCTCCTTCGCGAGGTGGCGCGTGACCACGACACCCCAATTCGCCTTGGCGGCGAGGAGTTCTGCATCGTCATGCCCAACACCGACCCCGCGGGCGCGGTACGGGCCGCCGAACGCCTGCGCAAGGAAACCACCCAGCGACTACGGGAGCTGATTCCCTGCGAGATCACCGTATCGATCGGAGTTGCGGCCACCGCACAGGGAGTGCTCGATGCCCGCGAGCTGCTGATGGCCGCCGACCGCAGCCTTTACGCCGCCAAGACCGCCGGCCGCGACCGCATCGTCCTGCTCCCTCCTCTGCCTGATCCTGCAGCGGAGCCGCAGGATCCGCTGCCTCACCCATCATCCCCGGCCTGACCCCTTGCACGCAGGCCAACTTCTAGCCCGAAGCTGAAGGAGCGGTCTGCTTGGGCGTGCTTGATGCCTAGCGTGCTTGGGGGGCCAGCCCAGCGGCGCTTCGGACTAGACGATGCCGGTCTCGTAAGCGAGCACCACGGCCTGGACCCGGTCTCGCAGTCCGAGCTTTGAGAGCACCCGGGCGACGTGGGTTTTGACTGTTGTGACCGACACGACGAGCTGCTCGGCGATCTCAGCGTTGGATAGGCCGCGCGCGACCAGTCCGAGAATCTCGAGCTCGCGCGTGGTGAGCTCCTCGAGCTCGGGCGGCCTTGACGCGTGCTTGCGGTCGCGGACGAACGACTCGATCAGGCGTCTGGTGATCGAAGGGGCGAGCAGCGAGTCGCCTTGGGCGACGACCCGGATGCCGGCCACGAGCTGTTCGGGTGGCGCATCCTTGAGCAGGAAGCCGCTCGCGCCCGCGTTGAGCGCGTCGAACACGTACTCGTCGAGGTCAAAGGTCGTCAGCATCAGTAGCCGTGGGGGATGATTGGACCCAGCAATGATCCGGCGAGTAGCCTCGAGGCCGTCCATCCTCGGCATTCGGATGTCCATCAGCACGATGTCGGGACGGGTACGGCGTGTTGCCTCGACCGCCTCTATGCCGTCCTTCGCCTCCGCGACGACGCGCAGATCTTCCGCGGCGTCGACGATCATTCGAAGCCCGGCGCGGACGAGCGTCTGGTCGTCGGCGATCAGGATCCCGACGCTCATGCTGTGACCGTTGCCGCCAGCGGCAGGTGGGCGTGCAGGGCAAACCCGGCCGCCGGCGCCACTCGCAGGCTGCCGCCATACAGCGCGACACGCTCGGAGATGCCGCGAAGCGTTTGTTCGAGGTCCGGGATCGAGTCGTCGCTCTGCACCTCGAGCTCAAGATCCCCGAGCCGGTAGCGGACCGTGACCACAGCGCGCCGGCAGCCCGACGTGGTCACCGCGCCCAGCGCGGCCTCGACCACGCGATAGCCGACGAGATCCACCCCCGGAGTCAGGTCGACTGGCTCCCCCTCGAGTTGCAAGTGGCAGTCGAGTCCGGCCGCGCGAATCGAGTCGAGCAACGCCGGGAGCTGATCGAGCCCGGGCTGGGGAGCGAGTGCGCGGGGATCCTCATCCTTGCGCAGCATCCCAAGCACCCTGCGCAGGTCGCCCAGCGCCTCCCGGCCGACCTGCTCGACGCTGAGGATGGTCACCCGTGCTCGCTCGGGGTCGGTGCGCACCAGCTGCCTCGCGCCACCGGCCTGGATCACCATCGCGCTCACGTTGTGGGCGATGACGTCCTGTAGCTCGCGTCCGATCCGCACGCGCTCCTCAGCGACCGCGGCCCGGTTGCGTTCCTCCCGCTCGGCCGCGGCCTGCGCCGCGAGCTCACGGAACGCGACCACGCGACGGGTTCGCTCGCGGGTAAGCCGACCGGCGGACCACGGCGCCGCGAAGACCAGGCCCACAAAGAACAGGTCCGTGGCGATCCCCGCGGTGCCGGATACGCGGAAGACGAAACCGCTGAACGCCGCCGCCCCCAGGATCAGCGCGAGGACGCTACGACGCAAATCGAGCCACGCGCCCGTGGAATATGCGAGCAACACCAGCGTAAGGATCATG
>JBAPXO010000402.1:0-1656 GCA_049284255.1 Solirubrobacteraceae bacterium
GGCCTGCTGAGCTTCGCCGGCGCCGCACCCGCGGGGTCGCGCCTGCTGCGCATCTCCAACCCCGGCCTGGCCCACTTCTACCAGTTCGCTGTCCGCGCGCCGGACGGGTCAGAGCGGGTCGTGCTGACCAACGTCGGATCCGTCGCCCGCACGATCGGCGTTACCGCCTCGGGCACCCAAGGCACCGGCACGGTATCGCTGTTGAGCGCCAGGTCGCTGAGCGCCACCAGCGGCACGACGCTAGCGGGCCAGAGGCTGTCCTCACGCGCGGGTCGGCTCACCGGCAGGCCCAGCTACACGCTGGTCAGCCCCAACACCAAGGGTGTGTACGCAGTCCGGGTCCCCGCGCACGCCGCCGCGATCCTGACGCTTTCCGCCTGACGCAACGTGTTCGGCGACACACAGCGCGTGCCGGCCCCGGGGGTCTGCCGTGGACACTCGGGTCAATCAGCTCGGAACAGAACCGCGATCTCGGCAATGTCATCGACCCGTCCTGGGTCGGCCGCGACGTGAAGCACGACGTCACGCTCCTCTTGGGTGACCTTCCACTCGGCAAACGAGCAACATTGCCGCTCGGCGGCGGTGAGCTCCTGCAACTCCTCAAGAAGACCGGGCGCGCGCTCGAAGCGAACTTCAAGAAGATGACCGCGGCGTCGAGCGCTCAGACGACTCCTTGCGGATAGCGCTCCCCATCGCCGCATCCTCGCGGCGCCGTCGTCCGGGCCTAGGGAGCACGCGACGGGCAGCTGGACCAACTCCGGGCGGTCAGCGCGATCCACGCCTACATGGTCTCAGACACGTTCTGTTCGCCTACCCGTTGCGACCGTCGGCAGCGGGCTTGCCTAGGTTGTTGCCCCACTGCGGGCGGAATTGGATGCTGATCCGTGCGCCCAAGCAGTTGGCTACTTTGGGAATGCCGTGCAGCCAGGTCCGCTGGCAGCTTCCGCCCATCACCAGCAGGTCCCCGTGGCCGAGTTGAAGCCGCAGTCCCGGGCCGCCCGCTTTCGGCCGTAGCCCGAACGGCCGGGTCGCGCCGAGCGAGACGATCGCGACCATCGTGTCCTGCGAGCTCTCGCGGGCTACGCGGTCCCCATGCCAGGCGACACTGTCGCTGCCGTCGCGGTACAGGCAGAGCCCGACGCTGACGAACGGCTCGCCGAGCTCCTCCGCGTAGTGCGCACTCAGCGCCGAGCGAGCGTCGTCGAGCACCGAATGGGGCAGGGTTTCGCCCTGCGGGTAGCCGGCCAGGAGCCGCGGGACCCGCACGATGCGGTCGTACATGTGCGTGCGCTCCTCGCGCCACGACACGGCACTGGCCAGCGCATCGAAGAGCTCGTCGGCCGCGGTGATGAAGCCCGACCGCAGGTCAACCCAGGCGCCGTCGGACAGCCGCCGGCGCTCCACGGCATCGCCGAGCTCCGCGACGCCGAGTTCGCCCAAGGAGCCAAACAGCGAGGGTTGGACGACGAGCGACACGCCATGAAGTCTAGCCCGAGATTACGAACGCACGTTCGTACTGAGGGCCGCTCGATTCATCCTCCGACTCCACGCGGCGCGTGGATCCATGCGGTCCCGTCGACCGGCCATCGCGGGGCTGGTAGCGTGACCGCGTGATTGGACCGCGTTGGCACCAGAGTCGGGGCGCGGCGAAGCGTG
>JBAPXO010000403.1:0-2761 GCA_049284255.1 Solirubrobacteraceae bacterium
GGGCGGGAGTGGCGCTGCGCGATGCCCGAGCGGGCCTTGCGGCGATTGCCCCCGAACTGGATCAGCGCGCGGACGGTCTCGTGGACCTGGC
Organism: Solirubrobacteraceae bacterium; assembly: GCA_049284255.1. Lineage (GTDB taxonomy): Bacteria > Actinomycetota > Thermoleophilia > Solirubrobacterales > Solirubrobacteraceae > Palsa-465. The sequence goes on from JBAPXO010000403.1 coordinate 92, forward strand.
GACCCGCCCCCGCGCCGCCCGGCTTCCGCGGCCCCGGCTGCTGGGCGCGTTTGAGCCAGTCCTGCTCGGGTGGGGATCGCGCGCCGATGTGCTCGGGGAGCACGAGTCCAGAGTGGTCACCGGCGGCATCTTCCGCGGGTTTGCGATGGTGCGCGGGCATGCGGTGGGAGGATGGCGTCTGGCCGACGGAAGGGTGCAGGTCGAGCCCTTCGAGGCCCTGGCACAGAGCGATATGGAGGCGCTGGAGCGCGACGCCGACGCCGTCCTGGAGTTTCTGGGACTCGTCTAGTCGCCGGGCGGCTCAGCGGAGCCGTCGCTCACGGCTGCTGGGGCGGTGGCCCCACCCATCCCCGCTCGGGCTTCGCCGGCGCGCAGCAGACGCTCGCGCAGGTCCTGCTCGAACTCGGGCGACGGGTCGAAGCCGGCGATCTCGGGCAGCTCTCCGATCTCCGCCAGTCCGAAGAGCTTGAGGAAGAGCTCGGTGGTGCGATACAGCACCGCGCCGAACTGGGAGCGGCCGGCCTCCTCGATCACCCCGCGCTCGAGCAGGGTGGCGGCCGCCGACTCGGCGCTGACGCCACGGATGCGGGCGATCTCCGGACGCGACACCGGCTGCAGGTAGGCGACGATGGCGAGCGTCTCGGCCTGAGCGGCGGTCAGGGGCGGAGTGCGCGGCTTGGCCAGCAGGCGACGGGCGGCGGGTTCGGCGTCGGCATGGGTGCTCAGCGTGTATCCCCCGGCGAGCTCGCGCACCACGAATCCTCGGCGCTCGAACTCATAGTGCTCGCGCAGCCGCTCCAGCGCGGTCACGACCTCGTGGAGCTCGGCGCCCGTGGCCTGGGCCAGGTCGGGCGCGGAGACGGGATCGGAGCTCAAAAAGAGCAGCGCTTCGAGCGTGCGCTCGAGCTCGGCGGTCGCCGTCGCGGTCCCAGCGGCGCCCGGCGCGCTCATGCCGTGAGCCTCCGTGCCTCCGCCTGGGACTGCACCGTGATCTCGGAGAACGGCTCCTCCTGGGTCCAGGTCGCCTCACCCTGCTTGTAGAGCTCGAGCAGCGCGTAGAGGGTCACCGCCACCGTCACGCGATCCGCCCGGGCGACCGCCTGCGAGAAGGTGAACGACCCCCGCGTCAGGAGCGTCCGCAGATGGGCCAGGCGCTCAGCGACCGTGACCTTGGCGATCGTGATGTGGCGCACGTCGACTGGCGGGGGCACCTGGAGTAGGTCACCGATCGCCGCGCTCAAGGTTCCGGGGTCATAGACCGCGCTGGCATCTCGCAGCGAAGCCTTGCGCAGATGCGGGGGTAGAGGCGCCGAGCGGAACCGGTGCCCCGCCTCGGAGTCCAGCCTCTGCGACAAGTAGCCGGCAGCTGTTCGGTAGCGCTGGGCCGCGAGCAGCCGCGCCAGCAGCTCCTCGGCCGCCTCGCCGGGGTCGAGGTCGATCTCCTCGATCTCCTCGCCCGGCAGCAGCAGTCGCGACTTGAGCTCGAGGAGGGCGGCGATCAGGACCAGGAACTCGGTCGCCGCCTCCAGATCAAGGTCGCCGCGGCGCTCCAGGTGGTCGATGTAGGTGATCACGACCTCGGCGAGGTCGACCTCGAGCAGATCGACCTCCTCGCGCAAGATCAGCGTCAGCAGCAGGTCGAACGGGCCCGCGAACACGTCGAGGTCCAGCTCGAGGTAGGCGAGGGTCACGGGCTAGACGTTAACCGCGCCCTCGGACCGGTCCCACCCCCATCGCCTCGCGGACGTCCAGCAAGGTGTCCGAGGCGATCGCGTGTGCCTTCTCAGCGCCCTGGGAAAGGATCCCCTCGAGCGCCACCTCGTCCCCACGCAGCTCCTGGTAGCGAGCCCGCACAGGGGCGAGGTATTCGACGACGGCGTCGGCCACGGCCTGCTTGAGGGCCCCGTAGCCCGAGCCGTTGAACTCGCCCTCGACCTCCTGGGGCGAGACGCCCCGGACCGCGGCCAGGATGTCGATCAGGTTGGTGATTCCGGGCTTGTCGGGCGCGCGGCGAACCTCGTTGCCCGAGTCGGTCACCGACGAGCGGAGCTTCTTGGCAACGGTCTCCGGATCGTCGAGCAGGTACACGGTGCCCTGGGGGCTGGCCGCGGTCGTCGACATCTTGCGCTCGGGCGACTGCAGATCCATGATCCGGGCGCCGACCTTCGGGATCCGGGCCTCGGGAACCACCAGGGTCTCGCCGAAGCGGGCGTTGAAGCGTTCGGCGACGTCGCGCATGAGCTCGATGTGCTGGCGCTGGTCCTCGCCGACGGGAACCTCGTTTGCACGGTAGGCAAGGACATCGGCCGCCTGCAGGACGGGATAGGTGAACAGCCCGGTCGAGACGAGCTCGCGCTGAGCTCCCGCCTTTTCCTTGAACTGGGTCATGCGGTTCAGCTCGCCGAAGGAGGTCACGCTGGAGAGGAGCCACGCGAGCTCCGGATGCTCGAGTACGTCGCTCTGGCGAAAGAAGATGCAGCGCTCGGGGTCCAGGCCCGCGGCCAGCAAGGTCGACGCGGTGTCATAGACGGCCGCGCGCAGGCCGGCGGGGTCATAGGCGACCGTCGTCGCGTGCAGATCGACCACGCAGTAGATCGCCTCGCCGCGCTCCTGACCGGCCACGTACTGGGTGATTGCGCCGATGTAGTTGCCCAGGTGCTTTCGCCCCGT
>JBAPXO010000404.1:0-5249 GCA_049284255.1 Solirubrobacteraceae bacterium
CGTCGACGGCGCGTGGCTGGCGCGCTACCAGCCGCCGCGCGGGTGCGACACCGCGGCCTGCGCAGCGGCGATCCGGGCGATCGGGACCCGGTAGGGCGAGCATGAGACGTAGTCCAGGCCGGCCATGTGAAAGAACTCGATCGACTCCGGGTCACCGCCGTGCTCACCGCAGATGCCGAGCTTGAGGTCGGGGTGGGATTCGCGCCCCACCCAGGCCCCCAGCCGGACCAGCCAGCCCACTCCGGGCTTGTCGATCGTCTCGAAGGGGCTGCGGTCGATGATCTTGCGCTCCATGTAGGCAGGCACGAATTTCGACTCGACGTCATCACGGGAGAAGCCCAGCGCGGTCTGCGTGAGGTCGTTGGTCCCGAAGGAGAAGAAGTCGGCAAACCGGGCGATGCGATCGGCTACGAAGCACGCGCGTGGGAGCTCGATCATCGTTCCCACGGTGTAGTCCTCACCGACCGTCAGGCCCTCGTCCTCGCCGACTCGGACCACGAGCTCACGCATCAGCTCGATCTCGTGCTCGTAGTCGACGAGCGGGATCATGATCTCGGGGTGCGGCGGTTCGGCCGCCGCCTTGGCCGCGCGCATGATCGCGTGCACCTGCATCTCGTAGATCTCGGGGTAGAGGATCCCGAGGCGGCAGCCGCGGGTGCCGAGCATCGGGTTCTCCTCGGAGATGTCCTCAACACGGGCCATCAGGCGCTCGAGCTCCTCGAGGTCGTCTGACTCCTCGATCCGCGCGCGCTCCACCTGGGCGGAGAGGTCCGGGAGATTGGGCAGGAACTCGTGCAACGGGGGGTCGAGCAGCCGGACCGTGACCGGCAGACCCGCCATCGCCTCGAAGATCCCCTCAAAGTCCTCCTGCTGGAGCGGCAACAGCTCCGCCAGGGCGTCGCGGCGAGCATCGCGGGTGTCGGCCATGATCATCGTGCGCATCTTGGGCTGGCGGTCGTCAGCCATGAACATGTGCTCGGTGCGGCACAGTCCGATCCCCTGGGCTCCGAGTTCGCGGGCGCGCGTGGCGTCCTCGGGGGTGTCGGCATTGGTGCGCACGCCGAGGTCGCGGATCTCGTCGGCCCACTTCAGGACCTGCTCGAAGTTCTCATCCACGGTGGCGTCGACGAGTGGGACATCTTCGACGGTGACGCATCCCTTGGTGCCGTCGATGGCGATCGTGTCGCCCTCCTTGAGCTGCGTGCCGTCGACGGTTACGGTCTTGGCTCCGAGGTCGATGGCGAGCGCCTGGGCGCCGACCACGGCCGGGCGCCCCATCCCGCGCGCCACGAGCGCGGCGTGCGAGGCCTTGCCGCCCTCGGAAGTCAGGATCCCCTTGGCGGCATGAAAGCCGGCGACGTCGCCGGCGTCGGTGAACGGGCGCACCAGGATCACATCGCGCCCCTCCTCGGCGGCACTGACCGCGTCCCCGGCGGTGAACACGATCGTTCCCTTGGCGGCGCCCGGGGAGGCGTTGACCCCTGAGGCGAGCACTTCGAAGTCGGCCTTGGGGTCGAAGGTGGGATGCAGAAGCGCGTCCAGGGAGCCGGGATCGATGGTCGCCAGGGCCCGCTCACGGGAGAGAAGCCCCTCGCTGACGGCGTCCACGGCGAACCGCACCGCGGCCTGGGCGGGGCGCTTGGCGTTGCGGGTCTGGAGCATGTAGAGCTGCCCCTCCTCAACCGTGAACTCGGTGTCCTGCATGTCCTCGTAGTGGGACTCGAGGGTGCGCAGTATCTCCATCAGCTGATCGTGGACCTCGGGCAGCCACTCCTTGATGTCGCCGATGTCGCGCGGGGTGCGCACTCCCGAGACGACATCCTCGCCCTGGGCGTTGGGGAGGAAGTCGCCGCTGGGCTCGGGGGCACCGGTGATCTCATCGCGTGAGAACGCCACCCCGGAGCCCGAGGTGTCGCCCTTGTTGCCGAACACCATCTGCTGGACGTTGACGGCCGTTCCCCACTCGTCGGGGATCCGGTTCTGGCGGCGATACTGGACCGCGCGCTCGCCCACCCAGGAGTCGAAGACCGCGCGGATCGCCAGGCGCAGCTGGTCCTTTGGGTCCTGGGGGAAGTCCTCGTCGGTCTCCTCGGAGTAGATCCCCTTGAAGGTCTCGGTCAGCTCCTTCAAAGCCTCGACGTCGAGGTCGGTGTCGTCCTTGACGCCGCGATCTGACTTGAGTTCCTTGATCGCGTCCTCGAAGCGCTCGCCCGGGATCCCGCGGGAGACGTTGCCGAACATCTGCACGAAGCGCCGGTAGGAATCCCAGGCGAAGCGCTCGTTCTCGGTCGCCCTGGCCAAGCCAACCACCGACTCGTCGTTCATCCCCAGGTTGAGCACGGTGTCGAGCATTCCGGGCATCGACTCCCGTGCGCCCGATCGCACCGAGACCAGCAGCGGGTCCTCGGTATCGCCGAGTTGCTTGCCGCTGTGCTCCTCGAGGCGCTCCAGCGCCTCCGCGACCTCCTCGGCCATCCCCTCGGGCTCGCTGCGGTCGGCCCGCATGTACTCGACACACGCCTCGGTGGTGATCGTGAACCCGGCGGGCACGCGGTCGGCGCCCAGCACCCGGGTCATCTCGGCGACGTTGGCTCCCTTGCCGCCGAGCAGGTCCCGCATGTCCTTGGAGCCCTCGGCAAAGTCATAGACCCACTTCGACACTAGTGGTTGCCCCCGCAAATACGCTCGCATTCGAGGAGCCCCCGGCGGCGCCGGGCTGTGTCCTCGTCGCCTCGCGCAGCGCTGCTGCGCGTCGGCTCCTGCGTCCTCGCCCAGCATCCACCGGTGACCCCTCTCGGTGCGACCGTACTTACGGGGACGACCACTGACTGCAAGCCTACCCAGGATGGGGTTGGCAAACCCGGCGGGTTCAGGCGGAGGTCGCCGACAGCGTGCGCGGCTCGAGGCTCATCGCCTCGGCCAGCAGCTCATAGGAGCGCCGCCGCGCCGCGTGGTCGTAGGTGATCGTGACCACGATGACCTCGTCGGCGTGATAGGCGCTTGCCAACTCCTCGAGTCCGGCCCGGACCGTCTCCGGTGAGCCCACGATGCCGCGCCGGCCCGGGATCTCCCCGGACGGGGTCCGGCGGGACTCGCCCGCCAGGAACTCGACCGCCCGCTCAGGCGGCGGGACGGCGGTCAGCTGACCGCGGCGCAGGAGCGTGAATGTCATCCGGCTCGAGGACGCCAGATGCTGGGCCTCCTCATCGGTGGGCGCGACCAGCACCCAGGCGCCGACGGCCGTCCGCGGCGCCTTGAGATCCCGCACCGGCGAGAAGCGCTCCCGGTAGAGCCTGGCTATCTCGGCGCCGTTGGGGTTGATGAAGTCGGCGAAGGCATAGCGCAGGCCGAGCTCGCCGGCCCAGATCGCGCTCTGCTCAGACGAGCCGAGCAGCCACGGCACGGGCAGCTCCGGGCGTCCCGGGAGGGTGGCCGCGAGATGGCGGAAGGGATGATCCTCGGGCAGGTCGTCCTCGAGATAGGCCAGGAGCTCGCCGAGCTGCTGGGGGAAGTCGTCAGGGGCGGCCTGGCGGCGGTCGCGCTGCAGAGCGAAGGTGGTCAGCGGGTCAGTGCCGGCGGCGCGGCCGAGGGCGAGGTCGATCCGGTCGGGAAACAGTGCGGCGAGGATCGTGAACGACTCGGCGACCTTCAGCGGGCTGTAGTGGGGGAGCATGACCCCGCCGCTGCCCACCCGGATCTCCTGGGTGCCGGCGGCAATGGGGCCGATCAGGACCTCGGGGCTGGGCCCGGCGAGCATCGGGCCACCGTGGTGCTCGGCGACCCAGTACCGGTGATAGCCGAGCTCGTCGGCGAGCTTTGCGAGGTCAAGGGTGTTGCGCAGCGCCTGCGCGCCCGTCGAGCCCTCGGCGATCGGTGACTGGTCGAGGACTGAGAGGAGCATTCCCTTGAAGCTAGAAAGCCCAAGGATGAGGGGTTTGCGGCCGGTGCTGGCAACGAGGTACGTGACGCCCCTGCGCGAGGGCGGCTCGCTGCCCGGCCTCGTGGAGGCCGACGACGACGGCCTCTACGTGGTCAAGTTCCGCGGCGCCGGCCAGGGCCGTCGCGCGCTCGTCGCCGAGGTGATCATCGGCGAGCTCGCGCGTCGAGCCGGCCTGCTGGTGCCCGAACTCGTGACGGTGGGGATCGACCCGCGGCTGGCCGCGGCCGAGCCCGATCCCGAGATCCAGGAGCTGATCGCCGCCAGTGAGGGCATCAACCTCGGGGTCGACTTCCTCCCCGGCGCGTTGCCCTACACCCCGGCGGACGCCTGGCAGCCCTCGCCGGAGCTCGCGGCCGAGGTGGTCTGGCTCGACGCCCTGGCCACCAACGTCGATCGGACCGCGCGCAACCCCAACCTGCTGTTTTGGCACGACCGCCTGTGGCTGATCGATCACGGCGCCGCCCTCTACCTCCAGCACGGCGGCCTGGACCCCGAAAACCAGGCATCTCGCCCGTTTCCGCTGATCGGCGAGCACGTGCTGCTGGCGGTCGCCGGCCCCCTGCCCGAGGCCGATGCCCGGCTTCGTGACCGCCTGAGCGAGAGCACGATCGCTGACGTCGTGTCGATGGTCCCGGACGAGTGGTTGCAGGGCGGCGACGATCCTGAGGCCTACGTCGATTACCTGCAGCGGCGGCTGGCCGACGGCGGGTTCGTCGAGGAGGCCGAGCGGGCACGGTCTCAAGGAGCGAACCGATGACCCCTGACTCGAGCCCGTTCAGCTACCTCATCCTCCGGATCGTGCCAAGCGTCGAGCGCGGCGAACGCATCAATGTCGGGGTCGTGCTCTTCTGCCGTCAGCTGGGGTTCCTGCGGGCGCGTGTCGCCCTCGACGAGGCACGCGTATTGGCGCTGGCGCCCGAGCTCCCGGTTGCCGAGGTGGGCCGGCATCTGGCGGCGCTCGCGCGCGTGGCCGAGGGGGACCCGAGCGCCGGCCCAATCGCGGTGCTCGAGCCCTCGGAGCGGTTCGGTTGGCTCGCTGCGCCGTCGAGCACGATCATCCAGCCGAGTGAGGTCCACACCGGGTTGTGCCGTGATCCGCAGCGGATGCTCGACTCGCTCTTCGAGCGTCTGGTGGTTGGCGAAGAGTGAGGGTGTGGCCCGGTCTAGTGCCCCGAGTCATAAATTCGGTGGCAGCCTCGCGGCGTCTGGACGCGCCTGGACCCATCCGCTCGGCGCAGGTATTTCAATACCTGCTCGCCTCGCGTCCGGCCCCAGCCACGCCCAGCCGCTCCCGAGACTGCTCACGAAT
>JBAPXO010000405.1:0-4538 GCA_049284255.1 Solirubrobacteraceae bacterium
TTCCTCACCGACCAGCAGCGCGCGATCCAGCACTTCCCCCCCGGCTGGTCGGCGCGCAACCTCCCCGGCGTGACCCGCCTGCAGGAACACGGGCTGACGTTCGAGAACGCGTTCACGAACGCGTGCATGTGCTCGCCGGCTCGCTCGACGCTGATGTCCGGCTACTTCCCGGCCCAGCACGGCGTCAAGTACACGCTTGAGACCGACATGCCGAGCCCGCAGTACCCGCAGGTCGAGCTCGCCACCACGCTGGCCAATCCCGCGACCGTCGTGGCCGCCGCCGGCTACACCCCGGTCTACAAGGGGAAGTTCCACTGCGTCAAGCCGGCCAACGGCTCGACCTTCGTTCCCGCCGACGTCAACCAGTACGGCTTCACCCGCTGGGATCCACCGGACGCGGGCGCAAACCAGGACGTGTCGGAGGCGGGCGGCGGGTCAACCAACAACGACGGCCGCTTCATGAACTCCGAGGGCACACCCTCAGCGGGTACCGAGGGCGCCATCGAGTTCCTGAGCTCAGACGCGGCCCAGAGTCAGCCGTTCTTCATGGTCGTCTCCCTGGTCAACCCCCACGACGTGCTCCTGTACCCCAAGAACTACACGACCAGTGGGTACGACAACACGTGGCTGCAGGGGGAGATCGAGCCGCCCGCGACTGCGAACGAGAACCTCTCGACGAAGCCGAGCGTCCAGGAGGAGTTCCTGCGGATCTTCAACCTCTCCGGGCCGATCCCAACGCGCGAGATGAAGCGCAACTACCTCAACTTCTACGGCAACCTGATGGCGTCTTCGGACGCCTACCTGGTCAAGCTCCTCAACGCGCTGACGAGCTCGGGACTGCTTGACAACACGCTGGTCATCGCCACCTCCGATCACGGGGAGATGGGCACCACCCATGGCGGGATGCGCCAGAAGAACTTCAACTTCTACGAGGAAACGATGCGTGTCCCGCTCGTGTACTCAAACCCTCGCCTGTTCCCGAAGGCGCGCAAGAGCTCCGCGCTGGTCTCACACGTCGATTTCCTGCCCACGCTCGCCAGTCTCGTCGGCGCTCCCTCCTCCGCGCGGGAGCCCTGGCAGGGTGTCGACTACTCAGATCAGATCCTCAGCCGGACGCCGAAACCGTCACAGGGCTACACCGTGTTCACCTACGACGACTACCAGTCCGGGCAGAGCAGCGGACCGTATCCGCGACCGCCCAACCACATCGTCAGCATCCGCGAAACGCGTTACAAGCTCGCCCGCTACTACGACGCCGACGGCAAGGTCCCCGATCAATGGGAGATGTACGACCTCAAGGCCGACCCCCTCGAGCGGACGAACCTCGCCTACAAGCACTACAAGCGCACGCCCGCCCAGGAGCGCCAGTACCGGCGACTGCGCCGCAAGCTCAGGCACGTCGAGCAGACGCGGCTGAAGCCACTGGGCTGAGTGCCGGCGCGCGCAGTCTCACAAACGGGAGGAGCCTCCGTGTCCGAAGCACAAGCAATCGATGGCCGTGACGGCCGGCGGCACGCCGCGTCCCGCTGGCGCAACCACGGCCTGGGGATCGCCGCCGCCATCCTCCTGGTCGCCGGGGTGGTCGCCCCCGCGGCGCAGGCATCAAGGCCGGCGCAACTGACCTTCACGACGGTGCGCGTCGGCTCCCCGGGCAACCCGGCGGCGTCGGTGGTCCCGTTCAGCGACGCGATCTACGCGTCGTGCTCGGTCGCCCCGGTCACGAAGGCCGGCTGCCTGAGCGTCGGCTCGGTCGGCTACTCCTATGGCATCGGCGAGCTCGAGGTCACCGTCAGGCAGTGGGTCGCCTTCCTAAACACCGTTGACCCCAAGGGGACTAATAAGCACAACCTCTATGACTCCGCGGAGAGCTCATCGTCGTGGCCTCGCTACGGCCAGATCAACTTCTCCTCGAGGGCGCGGCAGGGCTCGCACTACCGCGTCGCCTATCCGGAGTGGGCCGACAAGCCCTACGGGGCTGCGAGCTTCCTGCGTGCCGCGCGGTTCGTCAACTCGCTGACTAACGGCAAGGTGCTCTCCCGGCGAGCTAGCCACAGCGGCGGCTTCTCGTTTGTCACCTACAAGGTCCGCCTGTCAAGGCAAACCGAACGCGGCATGTACAACCTGGCTCACCAGAAGCGCACCGGCGCGACGCGCGCTCGCAAGCGGGGCTTCGTCGTGCCCAGCCAGAACGAGTGGATCAAGTCCGCCTACTACGACCCCAAGGGCGGCGGGACACTCTCTTATTGGAAGTACCCGACCAACCCGGGAGTCTTCGGTGACGGCACCGCCACCGCGCCTACGTCGACCACGCTCGATCCACACAACGGAAACGTGACGAACGCCGGCACCCAGCCGCTGGCCAACTACAAGCCGACCGGCGGCACCGCCCCGAACTGGTGCCCATCGCAGGTCTCAGCAACCGACTGCCAGACCGTCAACCCCTTCGGCCTGAGCCCGACCGCCTACGCCAAGGCCTACCAGGGCAGCCTCGCCAGCGTCGGCCAAGCCAAGACGCGATCGCCGTGGGGCACCCTGGACCAGGGCGGCAACGCGGTCGAGTGGACCGACACCATCACCGCCCCGCCCCTCGGCGTCCACGGCGGCCCCCGCGTCTGGCGCCGTCTACACGGCGGGGTGCCCAACTCAACCGCGTACCAGATGTGGCTCTCCGCGGTCGGTCTCCAGCCCCAGGACAACACTTTCTACGTCCGCACCTATCCCTGGCTGGGCTTTCGGATCGGGTATATCGGCTGAGACCTCCGGCCGGCGGCCCGAGGCTCTTCGGCGAGCGCCTCGCGCAACGCTTGGTCAAACGAGCGGGGCTCGATGTCGAAAAGCGCCATCCCGGACGGATCAGTGACGATCGTCTCCGTGGATAGGCCTTCGATCAATGGCCGGGCGACGCCGACGTCGACCGGTGTGACCAGCCCGATCCAGTGCGAGGACAGCCATGGAGTCAGCAGCGGGACTGGGATGCGCGGACGAGGCCGCTCTCCGAGAACCACCGCCATCTGGTCAAGCATCTCGCCGTAGGTGAGCAGCTCGGGCGAGCCGATCTGGATCACGCGGGAGCTCGTTTCGGGCTTGTGGAGCGTCTGGGTCAGGTACAGGAGGAGGTCGCCGATGGCGATCGCCTGGGTCGGTGTCGACAGCCACGCCGGCGCGATCATCACCGGCAGCCGCTCCACGAGCGAGCGCAAGGTGCGGTAGCTCTCCGAGCCCGACCCGACGACCATCCCGGCCTTGAACCACGTCAGCGGCGGCCCCTCGTCACGGAGGATCTCGCCGACGTGCTGCCGCGAGCGCAGATGGCGGGAGCCCGGATGATCCCCCAGCCCCCCGAGGTACACCACCCGTTCGATGCCAGAAGCCCGGGCGAAGCGCGCGAAGTTCACGGCCGCCATGGCGTCGCGCTGTGCGTAATGGGCGTCGCCGCCGCGGCCCATCGAGTGGACGAGGTAGAAGGCCGTCGAGTAGCCATCGCCGATCGCCTCCAGTGAGCGAGGATCCAGGACATCCGCCTCGTGCACCGTGACCGAGGCATCGAAGCCCACCCGCCGCGGATCACGGACAACACAACCGACGGGTTGGTCGAGCCGGCGGAGCGCGTCGACCAGCCGGCTGCCGACGTAGCCCGAGGCACCGGTGACGAGGGTGCGTTCCATCGAAACCGGCCTAGACCTCGGGGACGAAGGTCAGCTGGTCGACGAGGCCCGCGAGCGCGAACACGCGCTGCACGTTCGCCGGACCTGGGCGAACGGCCAGCCGATGACCGTTGGCGTCGGCGCTTCGCAGAGCCCGGATCACCAGGGAGATGCCGCTGGCGTCCATGAACGCCAGCTCGCTGAGATCCAGGACGATACGGCTGGGATCGGAGTCCTCGACCTCGCGGAGCTCGCGCTCGAGCTGGGGTGCCGACGCGAGGTCGAGCTCACCCCGGACCTTCACCACGACATCGTGCGCCTCGACGCGGCTCTGGATCTCAACGCCGGTCATCGAGCCAGAGCGAGATTGGGGACACCGGCGAGTACGTCGCGCAGCTTGGCGAGCCCGAGGCGCTGCCGGCCCTTGACCGTGCCCAGGGGCACGCCCACCCGGCGGGCAATTTCGCCTTGGGTCAGCCCTTTGAAGAACGCCAGCTCGATCACCTGGCGTTGCTCGACAGGAAGGCTGACCAGGGCCTCTCGGGCTTCGCGGGACTCCTCCTGGGCGAGGATCTCGCCGTCGGTGCGGTCGGGCGCTTTCAGACGTTTGATGAGGGCTTCGTCGATGGCGCTGTCGCGATCGTGCCGGGCCTCCCGCCGGAGCCAGTCGATGCTCCGGTTGCGCACTGTCGAAAGCAGCCACGTCTTCAGGCTCCCGCGCTCGGCGTCGAACCTCCGGGCGCTCCGCCAGAGACTGACGAAAGCATCCTGGGTGGCCTCCTCGGCGGCCCGGCGTCGGCCCGTGATGTACATGGCCAGCGAGAAGGCCGGCTCGCAGTACCTGTCGTAGACCACTTCGAAGGCACCGGTGTCGCCCGCGGCCACGCGGGCCAT
>JBAPXO010000406.1:0-2643 GCA_049284255.1 Solirubrobacteraceae bacterium
TGGCAGCGTCGAGCGATTCGTCGACCGCGTCCGCGAACTCGGTCATGAAGGCGAGGTCGTACGAGTTGGCCGGCGGGTGGTCGAGCGTGATGAACCCGAGCGGACCTTCGCTTGTGAACGTGACAGCCATGGTTATGCGAGCCCTCCAACGACGACCGACTTGATTTCCACGTACGAGTCGAGCGACTCGATCCCGTGCTCTTTGCCATACCCCGACGCCTTGACGCCGCCGAACGGCAGCTCGTCGTAGCCGTAGTGGATCTGGTTGACCCACGTCATCCCCGCATCGATCTCCTGCGCCGCACGATGGATGAGACGGGAGTCGTGGGTCCAGATCGACGACCCGAGCCCGTACTGGGTGTCGTTGGCGCGACGAATGGCATCGTCGAAGTCGCTGAAGCGCAGCACCGGCAGCACCGGGCCGAACACCTCCTCGGCCAGCGGCCGCGAATCCTCCGCCGGCTCGGCGATCACCGCCGGCTCCAGGAACCACCCCTTGTCCCCCGCGCCTGTCCCGCCGCCGATGAGCAGCTCACCGCCGGAGGAGACGCCGCTGTCGATCTGCTCCAGCAGTTCGTCGCGCGCGGCGCGGGTGTGGATCGGACCCATCCGCAGCCTGGGCTTCTCCGCCTTGACCGTCCCATCGCCGGGCTCATAGCGCCCCACCCGATCCACCAACTGCGAGAGGAAGGAGTCAAAGACCGAGTCGTGGACGAACACCCGCTTGCAGCCCAGGCAGGCCTGCCCGGCGTTCCAATAGCGCCCGATGATCACCGCCTTGACCGCGGCGTCGACGTCGGCGTCCGCACACACGATCACCGGATCCGAGCCGCCCAGCTCCAGCGACAGGCGCTTGAGCTCCGGCGTCGCCAGCGCGGCCACGTGGCGCCCGACCTCAGTCGAGCCGGTGAACGCGACCCGCCGCACGTCCGGGTGGCCGACGAGCGCGTCGCCGATCACCGCGCCGCGTCCGGTGACGACGTTGAGCACGCCGTCGGGGACGCCCGCCTCGGAGAACAGGCGGGCGACCTCCAGGGTGGCGAGCGGCGTCGTCGCCGCCGGCTTGGCCACCACCGTGTTCCCCGACGCCAGCGCGGGCGCCACCTTCGTACCCAGCAGAGTGAGGGGGAAGTTGTACGGCGTGATCGCCGCGCACACGCCCATTGGCCGGCGGATGACCATGCCGTAGGCCGGGCCGAACGCCGACGGCAGCTCCTGATAGGCGCCCCGCACCTTCGTCGCCGCCTCGGCATAGAACCGCACGCCGTGCGCGAGGTGGGTGACCTCACCGGCGGCCTCGGCCAGCGGCTTGCCCTGCTCCGAGGTGAGGATCGCCGCCAGCGGCTTGCTGTTCTCGTGGATGAGATCCGCCGCCGTGGACAGGATCCCCGCGCGCTTCTCCACGTCGGTGCGCGACCACTCGCCGAACGCCCGCTGGGCGATCGCCACCGCCAGCTCGACGTCCTCAGGCGATCCCGCCGGGACGCTGTCGACCACGTCCTCGGTGGCGGGGTTGACGACCTCGATCTGCTCGCGCGCGGCGCCCTGGCGCCACTCGCCTCCGATCAACATTTCAGGCACAGGGCAATCCCTTCTCGCTTGAGGCGATCCGCGCGTCGTCGCAGACGCGTACGCGGCTCGCGGTCATGTATCGCTTGCTGAACTCCTGATATTCCTCTGACGCAGTCCGCGTCCAGCGCAGAGCGGAGCCCTCGAGCGGCTTCTTCTCACGCGCGGGCACCCCGGCGGCCAGCATCCCGGCCGCCACCTGCGCACGTTCTGATACCACCGCTCCCGCAGCCACCATCGCGCCCGATCCGACGCGGGCTTGCTGCAGCACGATCGCCCCCATGCCGATCAACGCCTCGTCCTCGACGACGCAGCCCTCCAGCAGAGCGCCGTGCCCGACGACCACCCGCGCTCCGAGGACGGTCGGGAGGTCGTGAGCGCAGTGGAGAACCGCGGTGTCCTGGATCGAGCACCCCTCGCCGATCTCGATATAGGAGGTGTCACCGCGCAGGACGGCGCCGAACCAGATGTTGGCTCGATCCTTGACGCGGACATCGCCGACTAGGACCGCGGTCGGCGCCAGGAAGACCCCCTCGCCGATGGTGGGTGCGACCCCGTCGAGTTCGACGATCATCGCCATCAGTGGCCCGCAAACTCCGGCTCTCGCCGCTCACGCGCCGCCGCGAGGCCCTCCCGATGATCCTCGGATGCCAGCAGCGCCGCCTGCGCCAGGCTCTCCGCCAGGATCCCGCTGCGCACGTCGGCGTCCGCGGCCAGGTGCGCCAGGCGCTTGACCGCCCCGAACAGGGGGCTCTCCTCGCTTGACGGCACGGTTGAGAGACTATACGATGGCGAGCGTAAGTCAAGTGTCATACCTGCGAAAGGCAAGGTCGATGGTCGCCACCGCCGTAGAAGAGCTCGCACCATTCACCGAGGAGCAGGTTCAGGAGCATCTCGCCGCCGGTAAGCTCGTGGAGGGACTGCAGCACATGTCGCCCAAGTACCTGGAGGGCATTCGGCGCATCCTGACGGTCTCGGCCGACACTGAGTTCGTCAGCGCTCCCTCGTACCTGCGCGCGGCCCAGCACGCTCCCGCGCTCAACAACTTCGGCTCGGCGATGTCGATCATCCAGG
>JBAPXO010000407.1:0-1908 GCA_049284255.1 Solirubrobacteraceae bacterium
GGGCAGGGCCGTCAAAGGTGGCGAGGAAGCCGTCTCCGTAGGTCTTGACCTCGTGTCCGCGCCATCGCGCCAACTCCGCGCGAACCAGCTGATTGTGCTCCTCAAGCTGATAGCGCCAGCGCGCGTCTCCGACGCTTGAGAGCCGCTCGGTCGAGCCCACGATGTCGGTGAAGAGCACGGTCGCCAGAACGCGGTCGAGCCGCGGCGCAGACCGCCGCCCGGTGAGGAACTCCTCGACCTCGGAGATCCAGCCCACGTTGATCCACCCGTAGGAGTCCTCGCCGTCGTAGGCGTAGAACTTCGCACCCGGGATCAGTTCGGCGACCTCACGCCCGTACTGGATCGGGACGTTGCGGTCGCCGGTGGCGTGGACGACCAGCGTCGGGACACGAATCGTGGGCAGGATGGCGCGCAGGTTCGTGCTCCCGATCATCTCCATGAGCTTGCGCGCCGTTCCCGGGCTGACCGATGAGCGCTGCAACCGTCCCCACCAGCGCACGAACTCCGGATTGTCAAGCTGGCTGGGAGCGAACAGCGAGACCAGAGCGCCGTCGCCCCACGTGTTCTCGATGGTGTCCAGCCCCTCGGGTCCCCGGCCCACGAGCGTGTGCTCGCCGTCGGCGGCGACGCCGTAGAGAACCAGCCCCGTGACGCGGTCAGGGTAGGTCGCCGCAAACAGGGCCGAGAGGCCGAGGTCGCTGCCCCCGATCATCGAAACCTTCTCCGCGCCCACGGCCGAGAGGACGGCCCGCAGATCATCGACCTGCTGCTCGAGCGTCGGCGGCTCGGTCACGGGGTCAGACAGACCGGTCCCGCGGCGATCGAACATGATCAGGCGGGCGAACTCCGACATCCGCTCAAATGTCCGCGCGGTGCGAGGCTCGTCCCACATCAGCTCCAGGTGCGACGCCGGCCCCGAGGTGACCACCAGATCGCATGGCCCGTCGCCCATCACCTGATAGGCGATGCTCGCATCCCCGCTGTGGACGTAGTGGGTCGTCGGCGTGATCACTTCGATACCCAAAATGTAACCACCGCTCGGCTGCGGTTTACAAACATGTGTTCGATGATCGCAAGCGAACCAGCTACCATTTTCAACGAGACTGAAGCGGAGTGAGATAAGCAATGGCTACCACTAGCAATACGGGCGCCACTAAGCCCACCACCAAGGCAAAGAGCACGGGCCGAGCCGCGGCCCGGACTACCAAGACGACCGCTCGGGCGGGCGCCGGGAACGCGCGCAAGACCGCCAGCACCGCGCGCCGGAGTGCCGCGGCCAGCCGGTCCAGCTCGCGCACGACCAGCCGGTCCAGCTCGCGCACGAACAGCCGGTCGAGCTCCCGCCGCACGACGTCGTCGGCGCAGCCCAAGACCCGCGTCGAGCAGGCGCAGGTGCTGGCTCGACGTTCGGTCCTCGTCCCGGTCGGGGCGAGCCTCGCCGCCCAGGAGACTCTGGTTTCAACGGTCAAGGGCCTCGCCAACAAGTACAGCACCCGCGCGTCGGTGGAGCGCGAGATCAAGCGCTACGAGCGCCGTGGCGCCAGCGCCCGCAACCGGTTCGAGCGCCAGGTGCGCCGCACCCGGACCAAGTTCGAGCGCGAGCTGCGCCAGCGCCGGACCCGCGTCGAACGTACCGTCAAGCAGAACCGCCGGCGTGTCGAGCGTGAGGTGCGCGCGGTCCGCAAGGACATCGAGACGGGCAACATCAGCTCTCGCGTCGAGAAGATCGTTTCCGACGCCTCGGATCGCATCGC
Source organism: Solirubrobacteraceae bacterium (assembly GCA_049284255.1). Taxonomy (GTDB): domain Bacteria; phylum Actinomycetota; class Thermoleophilia; order Solirubrobacterales; family Solirubrobacteraceae; genus Palsa-465. The sequence continues at coordinate 1,755 of JBAPXO010000407.1, forward strand.
GATCTCGTAGCAAACCCCTTAACCCCTCCGACGCCCAGGAGAGCGTCGTGAGCGGGAAAGGTTCGCCGGCCTCATACCTCGCCGGCGAATGAAGCACCCTCTCCTCCCTCAACCGCCGGGGCGTCACTATGTGGCGCCCCGGTCGGTCTTTAAT
>JBAPXO010000408.1:0-3364 GCA_049284255.1 Solirubrobacteraceae bacterium
CAACCGGATCGAGAAGGAGGGGCCGCTCCCCGATTTCCTGAATGGCCTGGGCAAGGTGCAGCCGGCGCTGCGCCGCGTCCCCGGGACAGCGGTCTTCCTCAGCCCCCGCCGCGACACCACGCCGCTCGCCCTCCAAGCCGAGGTCGCCCACAACCACGTTCTGCACGAGAAGGTGCTGATCGTCTCGGTCGAGTACGTGAGCGTGCCCCACGTCGATGCCGACGACCAACTGTGCGTGCAGTGGCTGGGCCACGGCCTGTTCAAGATCATGCACGTCCTCTATCGGGTGGGGTATCGCGACAAGGCCGACGTCCCGAAGGCGCTTACGCTGGCGCGTAAGCGCGGGCTGCTCGAGCGCAACCTCGATCTCGAGCACGCCTCCTACTTCATCTCACGGATGATGATCACCGCCACCGACGCGCCCGGGATGAGCCGCGAGCGCAAGAAGATCTTCATCACGATGGCGCGCAACAGCTCGAGCTCGATCACCCACTTCGGCCTGCCGAGCGAGCGCACGGTGATGATGGGCTCGCAGGTCGAGGTCTGAGGCGCGGACGCCTAGGCGCTAGTGCCCCGACACTAGAAACTCGCCGACGTCGAGAGCCCGGCGGCGCGGGCCTCCTCGACGGAGACGATATGGCGGCCGAAGGGGGTCAGGCTGACGGGGATCAGCTTGAAGTTCCCCAGCCCCAGCGGGATACCGATGATCGTCACGCACAGCAGGATCCCGGTCACGAGGTGCATGAGCGCCAGGTACCAGCCACCGATCAGGATCCAGATGACATTTCCCAGGGTCGAGCCCACGCCGCTCGTCGGTGGCCGCACGATCGCGCGCCCAAACGGCCAGAGCGCGAACACCCCGATCCGCAACGCGGCGACCCCGAAGGGGATCGTGATGATCAGGATGAAGCACAGGATCGCCGCCAGCAGGTAGGCGAGAAACAGCCACACACCGGCGAGCAGGAACCAGATCAGGTTGCCGAGAAACCGCACCCGTCCACCGTACTCTCCGAGCGCCAGACCTTTTGGAGCGCGCAACCCCGCTTTTTGCTCAGCGGGGTCCAGAGTGTCCTGTTTCGAGACCTTCTGGAGCACGCACCGATAAGAGCGCGCTTCGTGGGCCCAGAATGTCCCCTGCGGCAGAGAAGCCCCCGCGGCTCACTCTGAGGCGCCACCGTCCCCGTTGCGGCGGTGAATCGGCCCCTCAGTCTCCCGCAGAGGCGTCCCGGCACGCTCAGCCCGCGAAGCGATGATCTCAGCCAGCACCGAGACGGCAGTCTCCTCCGCCGTGCGGCTGCCGATGTCGAGCCCGCACGGGGCGTGAACCCGCTCCAGCGAGCGGTCGTCCACGCCGGCCCGGCGCAGGCGCTGGTCACGGTCGGCCGTCGTCTGGCGGCTGCCCAGGGCGCCGATGTATCCCGCCCCGGTACCAAGCGCGGCCACGAGCGCCGGCTCGTCGAACTTGGGGTCGTGGGTGAAGACGAGCACGGCGTCACGCGGGCCGAGCTGGACGTCACGCATCAGCTCCTGGGGCCATCCGACCTCGACGTGGGCCGCCGACGAGAAGCGTGAGGAGCGGACGAAGCTCTCCCTGGCGTCGCAGATCGTGACCTCGTAGCCGATCTGCGCGGCGAACGGGGCGAGCGCCGCCGAGAAGTCGATCGCGCCGAAGATGTACATCCGCGGGGGCGGGGCGAAGGAGCGGATGTGGACGGGGAGGTCGTCACCGAGGGTCGCGCCGTCAGCGCCGAACCGGCGTACCGTCGTCTTGCCCTCCGCGAGCAGCCCGCGCGCCTCGCGCTCGACGTTGCGGTCGAGGAGGTCGGCGGCGCCCAGCGATCCGATGACCTGATCGTCTACCACCGCCAGGCGGCTCCCGGCGCTCGGGCCCTCGAGCAGCGTGGCGAGCGCTGCCGGACGGCCGTCGGCATGGGCCTCGAGCACGGCCAGTTCGGCCTCGGCCGCAGCGTCGGAGCCATCAAGGCACTGGATGAAGATGTGGACAATGCCCCCGCACATCAGGCCGACCGTCCCGGCGAGCTCGTCGGAGATGCCGTAGGTCACGAGCTTCGGCGCGCCCGCCTGCGCGAAGATCGTCTCCGCTTCGGTGACGACCGCGCCCTCGACGCACCCGCCGGTGATCGAGCCCTCGATCATCCCCGCCTCGTCGACGACCAGCATCGCCCCCTCGGGCAGCGGCGCGGAGCCCTCGACCTCGACGAGCAGGGCCTGCACGAATCGCCGGCCCTCGCGCAGCCACTGGATCGCCACCTCTTGGGTGGCGTTGACGACTCCTGAGTCGATCATCTGAGTCCCGGCATCAGCTCACTCGTCCACTACACGTTAGTAACTGGAGCCCGCTGCCCAACCATCTTCGAGCCCCTGCCCGCGCGTGTGATCGCTTACGTTCGGTTGCGGCGGCGCTCGCCACCAAGCACAATCCACCCATACGGAGGAGAGCACCGGCGCCGGCTCTCTATCGTGATGAGCGAGTGAGAGATCGAGCAGGAGGTGTGGCATGACCCTCGTTGTCGGGGCTTCAGGCGGATGGACGATCGGCCTGGTGCTGGGCGTGATCGTCGTCCTCGTGGCGGCGGCTATCGTGATCACGATCGTGATGCTGGCCCGACGGATCGCTGGCCAAGCTCACGCCGCGGTCGGCGGCGTCGAGCAGGTGCGCGGGCAGACGACCGAGCTGAGCGGAGTGGGTCAGATCAACGACTCCGGGGTGCGGATCCTGCATTCGGCGCGGGCGCTGCGCAAGGTCGCGGTGGGCAAGTGACTACGTTTGCCGCTCTCTCCAACCACGGCGCGTGGGGGATCGCGCTGATCATCGGCCTGGTCGCGGCGCTGGCGGTCGCGGCGCTTCTGGCCGTGCTGATCCGCACCGTCAATGACATCGACAAGTCCGCGGGCGAGCTGCTCGAGGTCGCCGGCCAGGTCGCCGGCAACACCGCGAACATCCCGCAGCTCCTGGCCACCGCACCGGTGCTGGGCGAGATCGTGACCGAGGCCGTGGTGCAGGACGGTTACATGAACGCGCTCACCGACGGCTTCGGCGGGGTGCGGGCATGAGCTCCACCACCCTGACGATTCTCAGCGTGATCCTGGCCGTGGTGATCGTCGTCGTGCTCGCGGGCGCCCTGATCCTGATCCGCGCCGGACTCGAGTCGGCCTCCACCAAGCTCGCCACGCTCGCGACCGCGCTGGAGGGCGTCGAGACCGAGCATCTGCGTCCCCTGGAGCCGGCGGTCAAGGCGATCAACGCCCAGTTCGACGTGATCGTGGGAGCCCTTCCCGGGATCGCCTCCAAAGCGGCGATCGTGGCCGAGAGGAGGCCACGATGATCCTCGAATGGATCGGC
>JBAPXO010000409.1:0-2752 GCA_049284255.1 Solirubrobacteraceae bacterium
GCGAGGGGACCGCCCCTGCCCCACCCGACGAGGCGGGCGGCACCTCCCCGTGTCCGCCGGTCACGGCTACCCGTTCCTCCGCGCCCGCCAGCGCCTTCCGGCCACCTTGGCGTAGGCCAGCGACCGCGGCCCCAGGATCCCGGTGGCCGCGGTCGCGAGGATCCGGGCGGGCGGTCCGCCATGGCGTAGCGCGGTCACTGAGTTTCGAATCCCGGCCCGCCGGTCTCCGGCGAGAAAGCCCTCCAGGGCGGCGCTCTCCTCCAGGGCCAGCCGATAGGTCGGCGCGTAGCGCGCGAGCCCCTCGCGATGCTCTGCCAGCAGCGTCTGGTTCATCCACAGCACGTCGGGCGCCTCGGCCAGCAGCCGGGGGACCAGCCGAGACGCACGAAGATCTCGGAGGTGGCTGTTGGGGGCGTCGGTGTGCTGGAGGCCAAGGACATCGGAGACCCACAGACTGGGCTGGCGGCGAGCGACGTCGAGCTCCCAGAGGGTCTCCACGGCACCGCGCCGATCGTCGATCAGCGGGTCGGCGTCGAGCACCGAGCGATGGACGCAGTGGCCGGCGTCGGAGGCAGCGCCGGCGGCCGCCACGGCATCGCACCACCGCAGGCGACCCACGTAGTCGGTCACGCCGTGGGGCATCACCCCCGGCTCGAGGCTGCCGTCGTCGGCGCGGAGCCGGCTGCGGATGATGCGCACATCGGGCGGCAGACCGTCGATGATCGCCTTCAGGCGAGCCAGCGCGTCGGGCTCGAGCTCCCAATCGGAGTCAAGCATCACCAGCCAGGTGCCGGTCGCGTGCGCCGCGGCCGTGGCGCGCGCCGGTGAGATCCCGCGGTTGGACGAGTGGCGCACGACCCGGAGGCGTGGTTCGCCCAGGCCGTCCAGGACCGCCAGGGTGTCGTCGGTCGACCCGTCGTCAACGACGACGATCTCGAGGTCCTCGAAGGTCTGGGCGGCGCAACTGCTCACGCAGCGCGCGATCTGCCCCGAGCGGTTGTAGACCGTAACGAGCACGCTGAAGAACGGGCGGGACATCGTCGGGGAGAGTAGTTGGCCGTGTCTTGGCTACGGGGTCCCTCCGGCACGACCGCGCAGGACAGACTCGTAGAGATCGACGAGGCGGCGCGCCCACGCGTCGAGCGCGAAATACGAGGCGAACCGCTCCTGGGTACTCGTCACATGCTCCTCGCGACGCTGCTCGCTCAGCGCCAACATCGCTCGCAGGCCCGCGGCGATCGCGGCCGGATCGGCAGCCACCGCCACCGCTCCCGGAAGGCCGGCGACCAGCCTCTCCTGCATCGGGATGTCTGTGACCACGACCGGCAGACCGCAGGCCAGCGCCTCGAGCGCCGCCAGCGGCTGCCCCTCTGACCGACTGGCACTCAGGAACACATCGGTCGCGGCGTAAAGCGCCTTGACGTCGTTGACCGGCGGGAGCGTGCGCACGTTGCTGGGCAGTTCCGCGTCACGGTGCCCCAGTGACAGCCGGCGCTCGCCCAGAACCGTGAGCAGCACGACGTCGGATTCCGCCGCAAGCAGCTCCGCCGCGCCCAACATCAGATCGCCACCCTTGCGCTCCCAGTCCCAGCCGAAGTGCAGGACGACGCGAGCGTCCTGGGGGATGTCGAGGGCCTGGCGCGAGGCGCGGCGCTCGGCATCGGTGATCGCCGAGAACCTCGTTGTGTCGACGGCATTGGGGAAGTAGTGCAGCTTGCCGGCGGGCACGTGGCGAGCGCGCAGATCGTCACGGATCTCCGGGCTGACACAGAGGATCGCGTCGACCAGCGGCGCCATGGCGATCACCCGCAGCGCATTGCGTAGGCGCACGCGGGGATCGGTGAGCTGGGGACCGTGCTCGTGCCAGAGCACCCCGATGTCACGCGAGCGCAGACGCATGAGTGCGGCCGGTATGTCAAAGGTCACGAAGTGGCTGTGGATGACCGTCGGCTCGCCGTCGGAGCCGAGCTCACGCATCGCGTTTCCTACCAGCGCCCGGCGCGAGTCCGCGGCCCCGAGGATGCGCACCTCGGCCACGTCGCGCAGCTCGCCCACCCACTCCCGGTCGCGGGCGGACCCAGACAGCAGGATGGTCGGGGGGTAGCCGCGCCCCGCCGCCTCCCTGGCGACGGCGGCGAGCATCGGGATGAACGAACCCTGGTAGGGCGCCCCGTAATCGGCGCACTGGATCACCCGCATCTACACATCCTCCGGCCCGTTTGTCACCCGCGGTCAGCCCGGCTTCACGGCGGGTCGCTTACTGGTGATCCCAACCAGGTAGCCGGCTCCCCAGCTCACATGCATGGTCACCAGCACGAGCCCCACAAACGGCGCCTCGCGCCGCGGACGGACGCCGACCGCGGTCGCCGACAACGCCGCCAGGTAGAGCGCGACGCCCGCCCGGGCGGCAGGCCGGGGCCGACGCAATGGTCCGACGGCCGTGATCAGCGTCAAGACCAGCCCTGGACACAGGGCATGGCTGCGGCGGATCGAGATCGGGTGCAGGCGAGCGGTACGGCCTCGCCCGCGCCCGTAGCGCCAGTACTGGCGCCAGAGCGCCGTGAGGCTGTTGCGCGGCGTGTACTGGGCTGCCATCTCGGGGACGAGCACCAACCGGCCTCCCCCCTCGCGGATACGCGAGGCCAGCTCGGTGTCCTCATTGGGATATGCGGCTTCGTCCCACCCGCCCAGATCCCTGATCGTGTCCGCGCGCCAGACGCCGGTGAAGCCGGAGTCGGTCTCGGTCTCGTGA
>JBAPXO010000410.1:0-1570 GCA_049284255.1 Solirubrobacteraceae bacterium
TGATACCTGGGCGCCGCGGCGTGTGTTGGGACGCCGAATACGCCAGCCGCGAGCTGGGTGTGTCCTGCAGCTCATCTCAGAACCTGGCTACCGCTCTCGCCGCTACCAACGGCAATGACTCCGTCAAAACGAAAACCGGGCTATTAACCATCGGACTGGTGACCGATCGCGTCCTCGGTCTCGAGCTGGTCAGACCAAACGGACAGCGAACGCGAATCCCGATTGATGAAGGCTTCTACGCCGGTTATGCGATATCCGGAGAAAAGCTCATCGCGCTAACCGCCAAAGGCCCTGAGCCCCTTCCCCGCGCGTCCAGCGAGACCGTCCTCAACACCGACGCATCCCCCACCGCCATTGCGCCTACCCCGCGTCAACGAGGCAGGCTTCTCACTCAACTCAACCTGCGATCACCCGCCGGAGATCGCCAAGCCAAAGGGATCGCCCAGATCTACAAGTCGACGCGCGGCCGCTTGCTATCACTCACACTCTCCGGGGTCAGACCCATCGGTTCACACACCGCGTACGCAGTCTGGCTCTACAACACCCCACACGCCGCACGACTCCTCGGCTTCATCAATCACCACCGCGGCCACGCCGGAACCCTAACGACGAGCGGAATGCTGCCGGCAAACGCCGGCCGATACCGCCAGATTCTCATCACCCTCGAGACTCAGCCACGCCCAACGACCCCGGGAAAAATCATCCTCAACGCCCCCCTCCGCCTCGGTAGGTGATAGCGACCACCGGATTCGACGCTATGGCCCGGCGTCTGGCGAGCCGAGTCGCCGTCTCACCAACCAAGGCTCTCTGCGACGCCAAAACGGGGACCGCCTGGCCTTCTCTTGGCGCTCGTACTCCCGAGCTCGTCTGCGGATGATCGTTGTCGACCGAGGCGAGGCTCCGGTTGGCCCCAGCAGCGAGATCAGCGCCACACAGCCCGACGCCCGAGCACTCCCTCTGGTCTAGGCGGCACAGACCTCGTCTCAAGAGAAGTCCCGGTCTGGCCTGCCTCGGAATGTTCAACGGGTCAGGCGAGCCTGCACTTTCGTGCTTCGGATCGCTCCATCTGTTCCGCTGAGCCGGACTGACATGGCGAGCGAGACGGGTCTGGGACCGTGGCCCCGCCCGAGGCGATGTAGCGCCGCTTGGACATGTCGGTTGACCACCAACGCGCTTCGCGGCACGGTGGCGGTCGCGTGCCCTGATCCGCTAGGGAGAGTGATCGTGAGCGTTCGTCCCGACACGCTTTGTGAGCTGCGCGTGCTGACTCGTGCCCATGCCCGCTTGTGGCGGGCAAAGCGCACCGATCTCGGTAGGGTCAGTTGCAGTTCGGTGACGCGCTGACCGGCCGTCGCAGCGACTGCCAACCGCAACGCGATCCCCCTCGGCCTTTGGATCACAACCCGTGCGGACGTCAGACGGGGAGCGGCCGACTCGGTGTAGAGGTGGATACCGTCGGTGGCCGCGAGCGCTAGGTTCTCGCCCACGGCGGCCACGGCGGGCAGCGGATAGGACTCCGGAAGGTCGTCGTTTGGGAGGCCTGCGCCGTCGGGCGGCGCGCCGATGCCGG
>JBAPXO010000411.1:0-19413 GCA_049284255.1 Solirubrobacteraceae bacterium
CCTTGGGGCTGAGATCAAGGCGCCGCCCGGCCCGGAAGGCGACACGCTGACCACAGTCGAGGGTCACGTCACCGCACTCGAGCGTCGGCGGCAGCGGGGGTGTAGCCCGGCGGGCGAGCGCGCGGACACGGGCGACGAGCTCGGCGAAGTCAAACGGTTTAGGCAGGTAGTCATCGGCGCCCAATCCCAAGCCGTCGACCCGCTCCTTGACGGTGCTGGCGGCGGTCAACATCAGGATCCGGCTCCCGGAGTCTTCAGCCACGATTCGCCGGCAGATCTCGTCCCCGTGAACGCCGGGTAGGTCGCGATCCAGGACGACGACGTCGTAGCGCGTGACCGCCAGGTGCGACAGGGCGTCATTGCCATCGAGCACGACGTCGACCGCCATTCCCTCCCGCCGCAGTCCGGTCCCGATCGACCGCGCCATCACTTCGAAGTCTTCGACCACCAGCACTCGCATAGTGCCTTCGGACGATGTCACGTCTCAGGTGTCTGCCAGGTGTCAAGAGCCGACACCGAGCAGACACCGTCCGCAACGTAGAAACCGATCCATGAGCGATGCGATGATCGAGGTCGACGGACTGCGCAAGCGGTTCGGTCAGACCCTGGCCCTGGACGGACTCTCCTTCTTGGTGGCGCCCGGAACCGTGACCGGATTCGTTGGACCCAACGGCGCCGGCAAGTCCACGACGATGCGGGTGATCCTGGGGCTCGACTCGGTCGACGCCGGGACCGCTCTGATCTCCGGGCGCCCCTACGCGAGCCTCACGCATCCGATGCGCCAGGTCGGCTCGCTGCTGGACGCCGGCGCGCTGCAACCGAGCCGCAGCGGCCGCAACCATCTGCTGTGGATCGCACGCTCCCAGCGCCTGCCCACAAGCCGGGTTGATGAGGTGACTGAGCTAGTCGGCCTCGGCAAGGCCGCACGGCGCAAGGCGGGCGGCTACTCGTTGGGGATGCGCCAGCGGCTCGGAATCGCCGCCGCGATGCTCGGCGACCCGCCGATCCTGATCATGGACGAGCCGTTCAACGGTATGGACCCCGAGGGCATCATCTGGATGCGCGGCTTCCTGCGCGGGCTCGCGGCCGAGGGCCGAGCGGTGCTCGTCTCGAGCCACCTCCTGAGCGAGCTGCCAGATGTGGCGAACCACGTCGTCGTGATCGGTCGCGGGCGGGTCCTCGCCGATGGGACCATCGAGGAGTTGACCGCCGGCGAGTCCTCGCTTGAGGATGCCTACCTCCGGCTGACGACCGGTGCGGTCGAATACCGGTCAGGCGACGATCGAAAGCGGCGCCGATGAGCGCCCGCCTGGAGCCCGACCGCTCCGGCGAGTTCAGGTCAGCGCTGCGCGCGGAGTGGACCAAGTTTCGGACGGTGCGCGGCTGGATGATCGGCCTGGTGCTCGCCGCGCTGATGGTCGTGCTGTTCACGTACCTGACGGCCAACGGCAAGCACACCGGCTATTGCACGAGCCCGAACCCGAGCAGCTGCGTGGCGGGACATCCCTACGTACCTACAGGACCGGGCGACGCGGCGGTCGCCGACACCTACGAGTTCGTCGCCAAGCGGCTGACGGGTAACGGCACGATCACCGCTCGGATCACCTCCATCACCGGCCGGATCTGGGCCGGGGCGGCCAATCAGGCCCCATCAACGGCGGACACGCGACCAGGACTGACGAGTTGGGCTAAGACTGGACTTCTGATAACCCCGAGCACGAGGCAGGGCGCCGCGTACGCGGCGGTCATGGCGACCGGCGGCCACGGCGACCGCTTTCAGTACGACTACACGCATGACCGGGCCGGCCGGCCGGGGTCGGTCTCCAGCACCACACCTCGCTGGCTGCGGATTGCGCGTGCCGGCGACACGATCACCGGCTACGACTCCAGCGACGGGCGCACCTGGCGCCAGGTGGGCAGTGCTCATCTTGCCGGCCTGCCAATCACCGTGTACGTCGGACTGTTCGCCACCTCGCCGACGACGTCCGAAGGATTAGCGACCGACGCCACAGCATCTTTTGACCACATCGCCATCGACCCTTCGACCAACAGTGCGGCTCAGGCAGCCCCGCGGCGATGGCATGGCGCGAGCATCGGCACCGGTCCGCGTGACTATTACACGACTCTGGGCAACGGCGGCGAGCGGCAAGCGGGGAATTCGATTGTCGTTACCGGCTCCGGTGACATAGCGCCCGCCGTGGCCTCGGCCGGTGGCGACACCGCGTCGGATTCTCTGCTGTTCGGGCTGGTCGTCGCGCTCATCGTGCTGATCGTGATCGGGACGATGTTCATCACCAGCGAGTACCGGCGCAGTCTGATCCGGACAACCTTCGCCGCCATACCGGACCGGGGGCGCGTGCTTGCCGCCAAAGCCGTCGTCATCGGCGGCGTCGCCTTTGTCGTCGGCGCGGTCGCGTCTGCGGTCGCGATCCCCCTGGGGGAGCACGTCATGAGTGCCAACGGCAACTACATCTTCCCGGCAGATTCACTGACCGTGGCGCGGGTCATCGCCGGTAGCGGCGCGCTGATTGCGCTCACCGCGGTGGCCGTGCTTGGCATCGGCACGATCCTGCGACGAAGCGCCGGCGCCATCCTCGCTGCCGTGCTGGTCTTCGTCCTGCCTACCTTTGCCGGTCCCGGCATTCTCGGCCCGACCTCCTCCGGCAGCGCCGCTACGTGGCTGTACCGCATCACCCCGGCCGCCGGGTTCTCGATGCTGGGACTCCTGCCTCGATCAGGGCTCGTGAGCTATCCGTACACGATGGCCAACGGCTACTACCCGCTGGGGCCATGGACAGGATTTCTGGTCCTCGCCGCGTATGCAGCGGCGACATTGCTCGCCGCGCGGATCGTGCTGCGGCGGAGAGACGCGTGATCGACGCGCTCCGTGCGGAGTGGACCAAGCTGCGGACGATCAGTGGCACGTGGTGGCTGATGGTGGGCACGATCATGGTCACGGTCGGGGCAAGCGCCGGGATTGCCGCCTCCACGCACGTGTCCGGTGGACCGGGCGGCGCTATTGGTGCCGGCCAGGATCCCACCAAGCTGTCCCTTTTCGGCGTCGACCTCGGCCAAGCGGTCATCGCAGTCCTGGCGGTCCTGGCGGTCACCGAGGAATACGCCACCGGCATGATGCGAGTCACCCTCGCCGCATCTCCGCGCCGGGCGGCCATGCTCGGCGCGAAGACCGTCAACGTTGGGACCCTCGCGCTGATCACGGCGGCGCCGGCCGTCGCCTGCTGTCTGATCGTCGGGCGCCTGTTGTTGCCCGCGGCCGGTCTGGATCCGGGCCATGGCTACGCGCTCGTCTCCGTCGCCCACGGGCCGACGGTGCGCGCAGCCTTCGGCAGCATCCTCTATCTCGGGTTCATCGCCCTGCTGAGCCTCGGCATCGGCACCGCCTTCCGCGACACTGCTGTGTCGACGGGGGTCGTGCTGGCGCTGCTGTACCTGCCGCCACTCCTCGCCCAGCTCATCTCAGGCCCGTGGCGCCGGCACATTCAGCAGATCGCGCCGATGGACGCCGGGCTTGCGATTCAAGCCACACGGAACATCCGCTCCCTGCCGATCTCGCCGTGGACAGGGCTCGGAGTACTGGCCGCATGGGCAGGCGGAATGCTCCTAGTTGGCCTCGCCGTCCTCAAAGCGCGCGACGCGTGAGGCCCTCCGGCACGTGAGAGGGTCAGGCGATTCGGATGTTTTGGCTACCCGGTCGCCCGTATGATGCACGGCATGTCGTCAGGCATTCGTAGCTCCTGCTGGTGGTGGCCGCTTCTCACGCGGCTCCGCTGATCTGTGTTCTCGGGCCGCTCCTGGGCGGTCCGCTGGCCAAGCTGACGATGTGCTCGGGAGGGTCCCCTTTTTGAAAGGCCTTCCATGATTGATCTCGATTCACCCTCCGATTCGCGTTCTCGGGTATTCGCGGCGAGAGTGCTGACCGGCGATCGCCCGACCGGCCAGCTGCACCTTGGACATCTCTTCGGGACGTTGCTAAACCGGGTCGCACTCCAGGCCCAGGGAGTCGATCTGATGGTGTTGGTCGCCGACTACCAGACGATCACCGACCGCGACAGCCCGGCGTCGCTTCCTGAGGATGTCGACGAGCTCATCGCCGACTATCTGGCCGTCGGGATCGACCCGGCACGGGCGACGATCTTCGCCCATTCGCTCGTACCCGAGCTCAATCAGCTGTTGCTGCCGTTCTTGAGCCTGGTCACGCTGCCCGAGCTGCTGCGCAATCCGACCGTCAAAGACGAGGCTGCCGCCGCGGGGATGACGGCGCTCAACGGCCTCATGCTCACCTACCCCGTGCATCAGGCGGCCGACATCCTGTTCTGTCAGGCGACGATCGTGCCCGTCGGGGCCGACCAGCTCCCGCACGTCGAGCAGACCCGCGCCATCGCGCGGCGGTTCAACCGCCGGTACGCGCCCCAGGGACCCGTCTTTCCCGAGCCCGAGGCGCTGCTCAGCGACGCGCCCGTTCTCCTCGGAACCGATGGGCGCAAGATGAGCAAGAGCCGTAACAACGCGATCGCTCTCGCCGCAACCGCCGACGAGACCACTCGGCTGCTGCGCCAGGCCAAGACCGACTCAGACCCGCACATCACCTACGAGCCGAAGCGCCGACCCGAGGTCGCCAACCTCGTCCTCCTCACCGCGTTGTGCGAAGACCTCGACCCTCACCAGCTCGCCGAGCAGATCGGCAGCCGGGGAGCCGCCGAGCTCAAGCGCCGTGCGACCGAGGCCGTCAACGAGCGGCTACGACCGGTCCGTGACCGCCGGTCCGAGCTCATCCGCGACCGCGGCTATCTCCGGACCGTCCTGCGCGACGGGAGCGCCACGGCTCGCGGGATCGCCCAGACCACCCTCGAACAGGTGGCCGCCGCGATGCACACGAACTACTGAGCGATGAGTTTGAAGTGCCCGTGCGGTCAAACACGTCACGAACTGATTGCCGGAGGAGACATTGGCCGATGAACAGGAGCATGTGATGCCCGACGATGGCCTCGCTGACGCGAAAGCTGCCGCCATGCGGTGGAACACGCCGCTGTCTGAAGCCCACGCGGAGTTGCTGTTGAGCCGTTTGGAGCTGCCGCCGCGCGGGTCGGTGCTGGACTTGGGGTGCGGCTGGGGAGAGTTGCTGATCAGGGCTGTCTCCGCGACCGGTGAGGCGGGGGTAACCGGGATCGGCGTGGACACCTACGCGCCTGACCTCGAGCGGGGTCGGCGGGCGGCGGACGAGCGCGGGCTCGGAGACCGGGTGAGCTTCGTGCAAGCATCGGCGGTGGGCTGGAGCGAGCCCGCCGACCGCGTCCTGTGCATCGGCGCTACGCACGCGTGGGGTGGCACCGAGGCGGCGCTCGGGGCGTTAGTCGAGGCTGTGAAGCCCGGTGGGCTGCTGATGTTCGGAGACGGCTTTTGGGTGCGCGAGCCAGGGAAGGCCGCCGTGGAGATCTTCGGCGAGCAGGTGGTAGGGCTCGGTGATCTCGTGCGGCTGGCTCATTCCGCCGGCTGGCAGGTTCGTCACCTCAGCGAGGCCGATCAGTTCGAATGGGACGACTTTGAATCCACCTGGAGGCTCGGGCGCCACCGGTGGCTGGCGGAGCACCCCAACGCGCCCGAATTCCCGAAGCTGCGCGAGGAGCTCGAGGAAAGGGTGCTGGAGTATCTCGACGTCTACCGCGGCGTACTCGGCTTTTGCTACCTGGTGCTCGGCCGCTGAGGACCGGTCACAGGGCCAGCGGTTTGCGATCAGACAGCCGGGCTCCGGGCCAGTTGTAGAGTCGGGACGATGCCAAGGCGTCGCGTGGTGATCGACCACGTCAGTGTCGGAGTCAGCGACCTCGCTCGGAGCCGCGACTTCTACCGTCACGCGCTCACCCCGCTGGGGTTCGCAGAGATCGGGCCGTGGCGAGAGGGCGCCGAGTCAGTCGCGTTCGGCCTCGAGGAGGCCGATGACTTCATCATCTCCACGGCATATCGGACGGGTGCGCCGGTGCATGTCGCCTTTGCCGCAGACCGGCGTGACCAGGTCGACGCCTTCTACGCAGCCGCGCTCGAGGCCGGTGGGCGCGACAACGGACCGCCGGGCCCCCGGCCCCAGTATTCCGACGGTTACTACGGGGCGTTCGTGCTTGATCCCGACGGTCACAACATCGAAGCGGTGCACCATGGCCGGTGACCCCGTGCCTGAGGCTGCCGATGACCTGCTGCGCTCGCTCTACGTGGCCTTCAACGCCCGCGACACCGACGCCGTGCTGGCGGCCGTGACCGAGGACGTGGACTGGCCGAACGCCTGGGAGGGAGGACGCCTTCAGGGCAAGGCCGCCGTCCGCGATTACTGGGAACGCCAGTGGGCGGAGATCGACCCGCGGGTGGATCCCATCTCCGTGACGAGTCTCGACGACGGCCGGATCGTCGTCGAGGTCTCGCAGGTCGTGCGTTCCCTCGACGGCGAGGTGATCGGGGAGGGGCGGGTCGAGCACATCTATGAGCTGCGCGACGGGCTCGTGGCCCGGATGGTGGTCTCGGAGGGCTGAGCCTGCGCGGGGTCTTGGCGCCCCCGCGTGACCAGGGGAACGTTCGGGGCTCAGGCCGCGGTGTCGGAAACCCGTTCGCGGGCGCGCGTGCGCAGGAGCTTGCGATCGATCTTGCCGACGGCGGTCAGCGGGACGGTGTCCACGAGTAGAACTTCCCGGGGGTACTTGTAGCCGCCGATGTGCTCGCGCGCCCAGGCGACGAGCTCCTCGGGGGTGACCTGCGCTCCGCCGTGCACGGAGACGAAGGCGACGACCTCCTCGCCGTGCACGGGACTCGGCTTGCCCACCACGCCGGCCATCTGCACGGCGGGATGCTCGACGAGCGCATCTTCGACGTCACGGGGATAGACGTTGAATCCGCCGCGGATGATCAGGTCCTTCTTGCGATCGACGATGAACAGGTACCCATCCTCGTCGACGTAGCCGATGTCGCCGGTGTGCAGCCAGCCGTCGCGCAGAGTCTCGGCGGTGACCTCGGGCGAATTCCAGTAGCCGCGCATCACGCCGGGGGAGCGACAGCAGATCTCGCCCAACTCACCGCTCGGGAGTCCCCGACCCTGCTCGTCTCGGATCTCGAGCTCGGTGCCGGGCACGGGCAGACCCACCGAACCCGGACGTTCGCGGCCGGCCGGGTTACTTGACACCAGGGCGGCGGTCTCCGTCAGTCCGTATCCCTGGCGGATCGAGACCGAGGGCACGCGTCTGCGGAATTCCTGCTCGATCTCGGCGGCCAGCGGCGCGCCGCCCGAGGTGACGTAGCGCAGTGAGGAGAGATCGTGATCCTCAAGGGGCTGGGAGAGGAGGATCTGCAGCATCGTCGGAACCACGGCGCTGATCTGGAGTTCGTGCTCGGAGATGAGCTCCAGATATGCGGTGGGATCGAACCAGCGCAGCAGCACCGACACCCCGGGCTCGGGATGGTGCAGGGCGGCCAGGGTCACGAGCAGCCCGTAGGCGTGGGAGAGGGGCAGCGTCGTGAGCCCGCGGTTGATGCCTGGCACGTAGGACGACTCAAAGGCGCAGCGACCGGTGAAGTCCAGGTTGGAGTGCGAGAGCATCACGCCCTTGGAGCGCCCGGTGGTCCCGCCGGTGTAGAGGAGGGCCGCCAGGTCGTCGTCGTCGCGGCCGACGATTGCCCCGGGGGTGGCCTGCTCGAGCTCTTCCAGTGCGAGCACGCCATCTCCAGAGGGTTCGGTGCACACGATCGCGCGGACACAGTCCAGGCCGGCCGTGGCCTCGCGGACCTTGGGCAGGAACTCCGGTGTCGTGAACACCGCACAGGCTTGTGCGTCAGCGATCACGTGACGCAACTCGGGCGAGGTCAGGAGGAAGTTGGCCGGCGTGACCACCGCGCCCGCACGCCATACCGCCTGATAGACGACCGCCACCTCCGGGCAGTTGGCCATCGTCACGACCACCCTCTCTCCGGCACCCACGCCCTGCTCGCCGAGTCCGGAAGCGATCCTGCGTGACCGCTCGAAGAGCTCGCCCGACCGATGCCAACGGCCGTCGAAGAGCAACGCTGGGTAATCGCCCTTGGTCTCGTAGGAGTGCTCGGCACGGCGGCCGAGATGATGCTCGCCGACAGCGCTCACGAAGCGGCCTGATTGTCGAGGGGAGGGCCCACTGCCGGGGCTACGATACCCGGGTGCGATAGCCGCCACCGCGCACCCGTGGGGCGGGCAACGATCGAAGGCTGGAGATGAGCAGGGTCCTGATTACCGGATCGGCTGACGGTCTGGGTCGGTTGGCCGCCGAGCAACTGGCGACAGCCGGGCACGAGGTCGTGCTCCACGCCCGCGACCGGAGGCGAGCCGACGACGCCTTGGCTGCCGTGCCGGGCGCTCAGGGGACGTTGGTCGGCGATCTGGCGAGCATCTCGCAGACGCACGAGATCGCAGAGCAGGCAAACGCCGTGGGGACCTTCGACGCCGTCATCCACAACGCCGGGGTCGGGTACCGGGAGTCCCGCGTCACGACCGAGGACGGCCTCGAGCACGTGTTCGCGATCAACGTGCTCGCGCCGTATCTGCTCACGGCGCTGATCGCGCGCCCGCGCCGGCTCGTTTACCTGACCTCCGGGCTTCATCGTGGCGTCCATCCGGAATTCGACGATCCGCAGTGGGCGCAGCGGAGCTGGAACGGGTCTCAGGCGTATTCGGAGTCAAAGCTCTACGACGTCGTACTGGCCTTCGCGGTGGCTCGACGGTGGCCCGACGTCCTGTCCAACGCCGTCGAGCCGGGCTGGGTGGCCACCAAGATGGGCGGTCCCGGAGCGCCCGACGACTTCGCCCGCGGAGCAGAGACCCAGGCGTGGCTGGCCACCAGCGACGATCGCGAGGCCACGGTGAGCGGCACCTGCTTCTACCACCGGCGCCCCCGCGATGCCAACCCCGCCGCATCCGATCTCACCGTCCAGGACGAGTTGCTCGGCGCCTGCGAGGAGCTGACGGGTGAGACGATCATCGCGGATTAGGGAGGGCCGCCGCGCTACGCAGCCGGAGGCCGCGCACAGCTCATGCCCGGCTGGTCGGGCGAGGCCGACGGATGACGATGTCGCCGGAGGCGGTTCGCCCGCGGACCTGGAGTGTCCGATCGTCTGGCTGCGGGGCTGAGGCCGCGTCGAGCTCGTGGCGCACAAGTCCCGAAGCTGTGACTACGTCCAGCCACGCCGACGTCCCCTCGGGGACCCCGATCTCGAGGTTGCCGTGCGCGCTCTCGACGACGACCTTGCCCTCGCGCGCCTCGCCGATGGTGATGTCCCCGTGGGCGGTCTTAGCGTTAACGCCCTCCTCGGCATGCTCGATGATGACATCGCCGGAAGCCGTCCTGGCCCTGACCTCGCCGGTCACGGTGCCGAGATTGACGGCGCCGCGAGCGGCTTTGACGATGGCCGGTCCCTCGATCCAGCCGATGCGGATCTCGCCGCTGGCGGTCGTGAGCTCGGCGCGTCCGGCCGCCCGGTCAACGGCGATGTCGCCCGCGCCCGTGGTCAGCCGCAGCCTGCCGGCCTGATCAAGCCGGATGTCCCCCGATGTCGAGATGGCAGCTTCCCCGAGTCGTCCGTGGCCTCGGAATTCGACGGCCCCACGGGCATCCACGCGTGACTCCAGCGGCAGATCGACGTCGACCTCGATCGACGGTGCTCGCCCGAACCACGACTGCTTCTTGGGACCCTTGATCACCAGCCTGCCCGCCGAGTAGTCAACCCGCGTCTGGGCGGCGGCCTCCACGTCGGCGTCGTGGGACTCGTCGGTCGGTCGCACCTCGACGACGGTGTCGATGCGCTCGCCGGCGTTGACGCTGATGCGGCCGGACGCCACCTCGATGGTGGCGAAAATCGGCTCGGGCGTGTTGAAGACCGTCATTAGCGCACCCACCCCTTGTAGTGCTGGCCTATGGGTGACCTGCCCCAGCGACCCGTGGCCGGGTTGCCTGCCGGGGCGTCGACGGCGCTCGAGGCCGCGCGCACCAGCCATGCGTTGACCGAAACTCCCGCGCGGGCGGCCGCCCCCTCGATCCGCGGCTTGAGCTGCTCGGGAACGCGGAGGCTGATCCGCGCGGTTCCGCGCTCGTCGGCGTCGACCGGCAGTACCGAAGTTCCGGGCCGGTCGGCGCCCACGGTTGCCGAGTTTTGCTCAGAGCTCTGATCATCCTCGAACCGCGGGGGGGAGGGAGGCGGGGTGACGGCGAATCCGGGCTCGCGGCCCCGAAGGCGCACCTCGACTGAGCCCGGAGCGAGGTCGCGGGTGATCTCCTGCGCGGCGGCAGACAGGGCATCGAGGAGGGCGAGACGCATTCCCGACTCGAGCGGGGGGATGAGGCGCTCGGCGAGCACCATTGCGTCCTCACCGCCGGCCTCGGCCGCGACGGCAAGCTCGCGGCGCACGGTGTCGACATAGGGTGAAAGGTCCATGACGCCATAATAGCGTCACTGTGACGTCATAGCAACCCCGTCAGGGGCAAGTTATGACGCCACGGCCGTCGCGCGATGATTGACCGCCCCGAAGGCGGTCTTAGGAAGGCAGGCACGAAGGGCTCAGCGCACGCTCAAGGAGACAGCCATGGATGAACCCAAGATCCTCAAAGACGGCATCGCGTTCGGGGAATCGCCGCGCTGGCACGAGAACCGGCTCTGGTTCTGCGATTGGGCGGCCGAGGAGCTCATCGCCGTCGACATGGATGGCACGAGCGAGCTCATCGCCGAGGTGCACTCGTTCCCGTTCTGCATCGACTGGCTCCCGGACGGAACGCTGCTGATCGTCTCCGCGCGTGAGCAACGCGTCCTGCGGATGGAGACCGACGGCTCGCTGGTCATGCATGCCGACCTGAGCCGGTTGTCGAATCGCCCGCCCAACAACGAGATCGTGGTCGACGGACGCGGGCACGTCTACGTCAACGGCGGCGGCTTCGACATGATGGCCGGCGAGGAGTTCGCGCCCGGGACGGTCGCTCTGATCGGGTCCGACGGCGCGGCTCGCGAGGTCGCGGACGGGATCGCCTTCGCCAACGGCATGGCGGTAACGCCGGACAACGCGACGCTCATCGTCGCCGAGTCCTACGCCGCCCGGTTGACGGCCTTCGACATCGCCGCCGACGGAAGCCTCGGCAACCGCCGCGTGTGGGCTGAGCTGGCCCAAGGGGCGGCGCCCGACGGCATCTGCATAGACGCTGACGGGGCGGTCTGGTACGCCGACGTCCCTAACCAGCACTGTGTGCGGGTGGCCGAGGGGGGAGAGGTGGCGGAGACCATCAAGCTCGATCGCGGCGCGTTCGCGTGCATGCTCGGTGGGCCCGACGGACGCACGCTCTTCATCGTCGCGCGCGAGTGGCGGGGTATCGGCGCGGGGACGGATGGTCCCCGCACAGGCCAGATCCTGAGCGTCGGGGGTGCTCCGGCGCCGCACGCGGGCTGGCCGTGATCGGCCTCCCGCTCAGGATCGCTCGAGGCGCTCCTGCTCCTCGATCGTGAGCTCGGCGGTCGGACGCGCCTCGAGCCTGCCGTCCGGAATCGGCTCGCCGCTCCGTACCGATAGGCCGAAAGTCCCCGCCGCCAGCCTCGCCTCCGCGCGCTCGACGGCCGCGAGCTCGCCCCGCAGATCGTCGGCCCGACCGGCGTCGTACTCGTCCTGGTAGAGATCCTCGGAATCCTCGTCCCCGGGCTCGACGTTGGCGTCGGATTCGAGTGGCCCCTCGGCCTCCTGACGAATTCCCAGGGCGCGTTCAATGCGTTCGCGCTCGCGCGCCAAGAGCTCTCTGGCCCGTTGCTCCTCCATGCCGTCAGCCTACTGGTCGGTTCACCCGGACGTCGCCGAGGACGGCTCAGAGCAACGATCAGCTCGCCGCCCCGGCATGCCGGCCACGTCCCGCTGGCCGGGCCCGGAGGCTGACGATCCAGGCCAGCGCGACCAGGACGGCTCCCGCGGCGAAGACCGCCCAGGCGACCGCTCCCCCGAGCGCCGAGCCCGAGCTGGCGGTCGTCGGTGCACTGACGGTGCCGACCGTGAGGGGATGACCGGCAGCGGCGGCCAGCCCCCGGACGAGCGTGGTGGTGGCGGTCGCCATCGAGGCGCCCGTGCCCGGCGCCTTCGCGCCCGCGATGGCGGTCTGTTCCTTGGGGGGTACACCGCCGTTGCGATACACGCCGACGCCGTTGGGCATCACCACCAGCAGCGTGCCGTGGAAGACCAGGGACAGCTCTTGACCAAGGAACCTGGCGTAGCTGCCGGGCATCCGCCAAAGCTGAGAGATGGAACCGAGATCCGAAGGACCGGCCACGAGAGCAACCCGGACCGGGAACCCCTGGCGTGCCGCGGCGCTGACCAGCGCGGTCAGCCGTGCCTGCTGGGCGGCGGGTATCCCGCTGTCGGGAGGCAGGAAGAGCGACTGCGCAGCGAGCACGTCGCTCGCTGGATCACCGTCGGCCAGGGCGGTCGCGGGGGCGGTCGCGAGCAGCAGCAGGACCGCGATAGCAGCCACCGCCAGGCGAGTGGTCGTGAGGCGCCCTGCGAGGGCGGGGGTGTGCGTAGAGTCTGACAACGGTATGGGCTCGGCCGTCAAGTTTAAGGTCGTCCGGCAGCGTTGCCATTTGCACTGGGCCGCCCTCCTCCTCCTCCTCGTGTTCGGGCTGCTGGCCACGCCCACCGCCGCGAGCGCCCACGGCCCGATCGATCCGCCGGCGTCCAAGTACCTGGCTCGGATCCGCCAGCTTCCCGCCGGGCTGAAGGCCAAGGTCGTCGACGGCGATCAGCGATTGTGGCTGCAGGTTGCGCCGGGTCAGACCGTGCTCGTCCTGGACTACCGCGGAGCCCCGTACCTGCGGTTCTCGGCCCGCGGCGTGCAGGTCAACGAGTCCTCGTCGATGTACTACCTCAACCAGGTCCCGCCGCAGATCCCGCCTACGACGCTCGGACCCGTCACGGCTCCTCAATGGCATCAGGTGTCGGGCGGAAATTCGTATTCATGGCACGACGGCCGTCTGCACGCGCTCGCGCTGACGGTGCTTGCCCCGGGCGCGACCTACGCCGGGACCTGGAGGATCCCCCTGCGGGTTGACGGCGCGGCGACGGCGATCTCCGGAGGCCTCTTTCACGCCCCCGATCCACCGATCGTGTGGTTCTGGCCGATCGTGGTGGTTCTGGCCTGCGTGCCGGCGGCTATGAGGCTGCGCCGCAGCGAGCTCGACGAGCGCATCGCCCGCGCACTCGCGGTCGTGGCGCTGGTCGCCTTCGCCGTAGTCGGCGCCGGGCAGCAGCTCCACGGCCGTCCGAACGTATCCGTCGGACAGCTGCTGCTGCTCGCGCTGGTCGTGGTCTTCACCGGGTGGGGCTTGCAGCGAATCGTCCGTCGCCAACACGGCTGGTTCACGTTCTTCGTGATCGCGGCCGCGACGCTTTGGGAGGGAGCCTCGACGATCGCCGTTCTGCTCGACGGGTTTGTGCTGATCGCCCTTCCGGCGTTTGTGGCGCGGCTCGCAGTGGTCGCCTGTCTGGCCGCCGGGATCGGACTGCTCCCGCTGATCTTCGCAATGGCCGAGCGGCCCGAGCGCCGGCGTTCAAGCGCGCGGTCCGGCACGCTGGCGCCTGGCGACTCCGGCGACGGGCTCACGACCGAGACCGAGGAGGCCAAGGAGGCGTGGGAGCCCAGCGCCTAGTCGTCGCGGCGGGTGCGCTGGCGACGGTCCTGGCAGGCATGGGCTGCGCCTCGGGCCACGCCTCGGTATCGGCCACCTCGTCGCGCCCCGCGGCCGCGGCCGCCGGCCCTCAGACACCGAGCTCCGGGATCCCGGCCCGCCTCTCCGCGCAGGCGCGTCCGATCGGCCGGGGGGCAAGGTTTCACCCCGGACCGACCGGACCGATTGTCGGTCGGTGTCGATCGCCCCTTGGAGCGCGCTTCGGAGTGCACATCGAGGTGTTTGCCGCCAATCGCGTGGTTCTCGTGGCGGCCGGCATCGGCGCGGAGTCGCCGCTGAGCCATGACGAGGGCCGCATCTCGGGCGCGCGCTGCTTCGGTGCGCTGGCCACGCTCGAGCCCACCGGGGTGGTGCTGGTGCGCCCCGGGGCGCGGCTGACGGTCGCCGATCTCTTCCGTTCCTGGGGCCAGCCGCTCTCGGGGCGGCGCCTGGCCGGTTTTGAGGCGCCCGGGGACGGCCGGGTTCAGGTGTTCGTCGGCGGTCGCCGGCGCAGGGGTCAACCGGGCGCGATCCCCCTGACTCGACATGCCGAGATCGTGCTCGAGGTCGGACCCCACGTGCCGCCGCACTCCTCCTATCAGTTTCCGCCGGGCTCTTGAACGCCGCGGACGCAGCGTTCAGTTCTGCGCGGCAGCGCGGGCGCCTGGTCAGAGGAGGTCGGGACCCGCCGGCACGCCGGCCTCCTCAGGCGAGACAGGAGAGGGTTCGTTGGCGGCCACCAGCCAGCCCTTGCCCGTGGGCTCGGTGACCTCAACCCGGTTACGGCCGTGGGCTTTGGCCAGATACAGGGCTCGATCGGCCTTACGGACGAGATGCTCGGGTTCCACCCCGTCCTCGGGAAGACAGGCCACCCCCAGGCTGCCCGTGATGGCGCCGATGTTCGGCAGCTCGGACTGCTCTATCGCCCGTCGGATCTTCTCGGCCACCGCGGCACTGCTCTCGCGATCGGTGTCGGGCAGGAGGATCAGGAACTCCTCGCCGCCGTAGCGAGAGGCGAAGTCGCTGGTACGCAGCGTGGAGGCGATCACCTGGCCGATCGTGGCCAGGGCCTTGTCGCCTTGCTCGTGACCGTGCAGATCGTTGATCTGCTTGAAGCGATCGAGATCGAGGAGAACGACGCCGAGCGGACTCATTGCGCGACCGGCCTGAGCGACCATGCGCTTGATCGTCTCGTCGGCCGCGCGCCGGTTGGGCAATCCCGTGAGGGCGTCGCTGGCGGCCCGCCGCTCGGCCAAGGCGAGGTTGCGCTGGTTGGCCATGATCGGGGCGGCCTGCACGACCGACTCCCGGATCGCGGCGCGCTGCCGGGCGTCGATCGTCTTGCCGCTGGCGACGAGAACCGAGCCGATCACCTGGCCGCCGACCAGCAGTGGTTCGCACACGACATCGCCGGTGGTCTTCCCGCACACCTCGCACGTGGCCAGGGGCCGCTCGCCCTCCCGATGCTCGTAGGGCCGGCTCAACCGAACGGCCATGCACGCGCGCGGCCGCTGCTGGTCGATCTCGATCGAAGCGAGCGGCGTCTGCTCGGCGTCCTCCGCGAACATTGGCTCGAGCCGGTCGTCGCTGTTGTTGCGGCTCAAGACCGCCGCTCCCGCGCTGGGAGCGAGGCGGCGGACGTGCGAGATCAGCAGGCGGCGCGATTCGTCCTCGGAGGCCGAGACCTGAAGCAGCTCGTGCAGCTCGCGCTGGCGCTCAACGGCTCGCGCCTCGCGCGCGAGAACCCGGCGAGCGGACAGAACCCCGATCAGCATCAGCGCCACGGTCAGCGCGCCGACGAGCGCGGCGGCTCGCCAGCTCGCGGTCTCCAGGGACGCGTCACGTCGCGAGGCCAGCTGCTTCGCGTACGCGGCGTTGGCGGCCCGGAACCGATCCATCGTCGCCTTATCGGCGAGCGCGAGGGTGACCGTCGGGGCGGGGCCGCCCGCCGCCAAACGCCGGATCTCGGCGAGCGCGTCCGCATGCCAATGGACGCTGATCTGGTTCTGCATGGCCAGCGCCCGGCGGAGCGTCGGGTCACCGCCGATGAGATGACGAGACTGGTCCATGGCCGCCGCGAATTCCGTGATGCCCGCGTACCACGGCTGGAGGAAGGGCCGGCGGTGCGTCTCGAAGTAGCCGCGGGCGCCGGTCTCCTGGTCAAGCATCGCGGTCAGGAGCTGCTGTGAAGCCTCCGCCTGACGACTGGCATGGATCGCGCTGTCGCGCTCGATGCGGGCAGCCACGTATACCGCGGCGGCGATCGTCGCTACGGCCAACGCCGCTAGGGCGGCCACTCGTCGGACCGACATGCCGGCCATATGGAGGGATTCATCGGCAGTTGGCCGCGAGCCTTTAGGCGACTCTCGCAAAGTGGCTTGCTTTTGAGACGCAGCGAGAGCCCTGTTACCGTCCTGGTGTGGCGTCGCTCCTGCTTGAAGGCGACGAGCTCGTCGTCTGCCTCTCGGGCGCCGAACAGATGGCGGCGATGCGAGGCGACGTCCACGTGCCGCTGAGCGACGTGCAGACCGTCTCCGTGGACCCCGACCCCTGGTGCGCG
This sequence comes from Solirubrobacteraceae bacterium, assembly GCA_049284255.1. Taxonomy (GTDB): domain Bacteria; phylum Actinomycetota; class Thermoleophilia; order Solirubrobacterales; family Solirubrobacteraceae; genus Palsa-465. Next base: position 16,271 of record JBAPXO010000411.1, read on the forward strand.
CTCCGAGGCGTCCGGGCTCCGGGAACCGGGCTCCCGGGCATGGTGGCCTACGGGGTGCGCAGGCTGACCGGCGATCGTCCCGACTTCGCGGCCGTCCACGGGCGTGGGCCCGCCGTGCGGATCGAGCTGGGCCCGCGAGCCACCTTTCGCCGGCTGCTGGTCACGGTCGAGGACCCTGAGCAGACGGTCGCCAAGCTGCGCGAGCGCTGATCTAGAGGCACGGTGCGGCGCGCGCCGCGTCCGCCTGAAGACGTCTGACCGCATACCCGTGGGGCGCGGGATGCATTTGTGGTCGCTCCGGGGAGGTAGGTTTTGGACACTCGGATAAAGGATCAGGAGAGGAAGCGCGCACTGAGATGGCCGTGAAGGCTGGGGACCTCGAAACCGATCTCCTGGACGTGCTCGACGCTCCGGTGGGCGCGGCGCTTGCCGATGAGCCTCCGGCGGCCTACCGGGAGTTCGTGCGCCAGTACTACCAGTGGGTCCCCCGCCAGGACATCTCTGACCGCAGCGAGCGCGATCTCGCCGGTGCGGTGGTGGCCCATTACCGGCTGGCCAAGCTGCGGGTGTCCGGGGAAGCGAAGGTCCGGGTTTACAACCCTGAGCCGGAACGTGATGGATGGGGCTCGCCGTACACCGTGCTCGAGCTCGTCTCCGACGACATGCCGTTCATCGTCGACTCGGTCACGATGGAGCTCAACCGCCAGGGGTATGGGATCGAGCTCATCATCCACCCGGTGATGCGAGTCGTCCGCGACAACGACGGCGAGCTGCTCGAGGTCGTCGAAGCAGGGACGCACAGCGATCGGGAATCAGGCGAGTCGGTGATCCACGTCGAGGTCGGCCATCAATCGGACTCAGACCGGCTGGCGGTGCTCCAGGCCGGAATCGAGATCGTGCTCGAGGAGGTGAAGGCGGCGGTCGAGGACTGGGAGCCGATGCGCTCCAAGTCGACGGCGCTGGCGGCGAGCCTGGCTGGTGAGGTGCCCACCGAGGATCCTGACGAGCTCGCCGAGGCCCAGGCCTTCCTGGCTTGGCTGGCCGACGACCACTTCACCTTCCTCGGGTACCGTGAGTACGAGCTCCACGCCGGTGAAGAGAGCGGGGAGCTGCGGGCCGTGCCGGGCACCGGGCTGGGCATCCTGCGGGGCTCCTCTCAATCGCCCGCCAAGGCGCTCGAGGCCAAGGCGTTCGATATCGCCCGATCCTCGGACCCGCTCGTGCTCACCAAGGCCAACAGCCGGGCCACCGTTCACCGGCCTCTCTACATGGATTACGTGGGGATCAAGCGCTTTGCCGACGACGGCACGGTGATCGGCGAGCGGCGCTTCCTCGGCCTCTACACGCACACCGCCTATAAGGCCAGCGCCCGCGAGGTCCCGCTGTTGCGGGGCAAGATCGCCCGGATCCTGGAGCGCGCGGCCTTCCCCCCGGACAGCCACGATGCCAAAGGTCTGATCGACATCCTCGAGTCACTGCCGCGCGATCTCCTGATCCAGATCGACACCGAGGACGTGTTCGCGATGGCGATCGGGATCCTTGGGCTCGGTGAGCGCCAGCGCGTGCGCCTGTTCGTTTGCCGCGATCAGCGTGACCGCTTCGTGGCGTGCAGCGTGTGCTTGCCGAGGGACCGCTTCAACACCCAGAACCGGCTGCGGGCGGGGCGGATACTGGCCGAGGAGTTCGGCGGCGACCAGGTCGACTGGCGCCTCCATTTATCCGAGTCGGTGATCGTCCGCGTCGATTACGTCGTCCACTGTCCCCGGGGAGTCCGCGACGACTACGACGTGGCCGAGGTCGAGTCGCAGATCGCCCGCGCCACGCGCGCGTGGACCGACGACCTCCGAGCGGCGCTGATCTCCGAGCACGGACAGCGGGAGGGGTTGGAGCTCTACTCCCACTACGGTGCCGCATTTCCGCGTGGCTACCAGGCCTACCACGAGGCCGCGGCCGCCGTCGAGGACATCGCGCGCATCCGTGAGCAGCGGCGCCGCCGATGCCCGATCATCACCACCGCCAGGCGTGCCGGCGACGACCGCGATGTCATTCGCTGCAAGCTGCTGAGCGCCGTCCAGATCTCGCTCTCAGACGTGGTGCCGACCTTCGAGCACATGGGAGCCGAGGTCGTCGATGAGCGTCCATACGAGATCGACCCTCGGGACGGGGACCCGGTGTGGCTCTACGACTTCGGACTGCGTTGCGATCCGGCTCAGATGAGCAGAGCGGGCGCGCATTTCGACGAGGTCTTCCTCGACACCTGGGCGAACCGGCTCGAGGACGATGCGCTCAACGGCCTGGTGATGGCCGCCGGACTCGGAGGCAGTGAGATCACGGTCTTGCGCGTGGTGCTGCGCTACCTGCGCCAGGTTCGGGTCGCCTTCTCAGAGGCCTACATGACGCGAACGCTGCTCGACAATCCCGCCATCGCCACCGCCCTGGTGAGGCTGTTCGCCGCGCGCTTTGATCCTGATCGCAGCGACCAGGAGCTGTCATCGCAGCTCGCCCAGGAGATCGGAGAGGCGATCGATCGCGTGCAGAGCCTGGACGAGGACCGCATCCTGCGCGGCTTCTTGGCGGTGATGACGGCGATGCTGCGTACCAATCACTTCCGTCGCGACTCCAAAGGCCGGAGGCCCTCCTACCTGTCTTTCAAGCTCGATCCCGGACAGCTGGAGATCATGCCCCAGCCACGGCCTCGGTTCGAGATCTTCGTCTACTCGCCGCGAGTGGAGGGCGTCCACCTGCGCGGAGGCAAGGTCGCGCGTGGAGGGGTGCGCTGGTCTGACCGGCGGGAGGACTTCCGAACCGAGATCCTCGGCCTGATGAAGGCGCAGACGGTCAAGAACGCGCTGATCGTCCCGGTTGGATCCAAAGGGGGGTTCATCGTCAAACGGTCGGCGGCAGGCGGCAGCTCTGACCAGGACGAGGCCATCGCCTGCTACCGCACTTTCCTGCGGGGGCTGCTCGATCTGACCGACAACTACGTCGGTGACGAGATCGTCGCTCCCGAGCGCGTGATCCGCTACGACGACGACGACCCGTACCTGGTCGTGGCGGCCGACAAGGGCACGGCAGCGTTCTCGGACGTCGCCAACGAGGTCGCCGCCGAGTACGGCTTCTGGCTCGGGGACGCCTTCGCGTCG
>JBAPXO010000412.1:0-4831 GCA_049284255.1 Solirubrobacteraceae bacterium
TTGAGCAGGCATGCGTAATCGGCCGCGGAGTTTTCCATCGCGGCGACCGGGCGGAGCTTGTACACCCCATCGGGCACGCTGTCCTGGCGGGCAAGCCGGGACAGGCTCATCGTCAGGTTCGAGCCGAATGTCTTGCGGCGCATCTCGATGTAGTCGATGGGATCGGGGATCCGGTTCTGCGCCTGGTTGCCGAGTTCCCATATCCAGCTGTTGGTCATGTCGGTGATAGCGCGCCGGAACGTGCGACGCTCGGGCCGTTCCATCAGCCCGGCCGTGCGCATCCAGAGGTCGGCGAGGCTGCGTTCGAGCGCGCTGACCGGCTCCGGCATCTCGGCGAGGTCGAGAGGCATGAACGTCTCGAGACGGGCGTTGCAGGCCTTCGCCGCGGGGATGTCGGCACCGCGCCCGAAGACGACGGGATAGTAGTCGTCGCCGTAGGTGCCCCAGGTCAGCCAGCCGGTCGTCAGGTTAAGCTGCTCGGCGGTGGCGTCGGGGTGGATGCCCGCCGCGCACAGCGCGAAGTCGGCGGCGCGCAGCTTGCCCAGGTCCCACAAGCCCTCGCTGAGGATGCCCATGTCAGCGGACCAGTGCTCGTTCTGCTCGCGGGCGGCATCGAGGTGCGGGCTGAGGGTGAGCGCGAACGGCACATCCATCGCCGGGTGCTCGAGGTGGCCAGTTGGCTGGAAGGGGACGTGGGTGAGGCTGCGCAGCCGCTGCGGCGCGGTCGCCGCGAGCGAGAGCGCGATGCGTGCGCCCTGTGTGCCGATCCCAGACGGGCCGCCGAGGACCGGCACCGCGGGGGCGGCACGGGGCTTGGTATACCTGGATGACTGCAGGTGCCACTCGTGACCGCCCGACTGCCAGTCCTGCAGCCCTTTCACGTAAAGCCCGACCTGAATCCGCGCCGCGGGATCCATGCGCTGCTCGTCGAGGAGGGCGGGCAGCTCGGTCAACGCGGTGTGCTCGAACTGGTGCAGCCGGGAGGTGAGCAGGTCGTTCACCCGGTCGGCGGCCTGCTGGGCGGTGCAGCCGAGGAACCGCTCGAGCACAAGCACGCCGTTGGACAGCTCGCCCTCATCGTGGACCTCGCGCTGATAGGAGAAGAGGTCGTTGCGCAGGTGCACGGCGTCGGCGAAGGTATCGCGGAGCACCTGCATCGGCCGCAACCCGGCGATGGTCGCGGGCACCTCGGCGTCGCAGGCGTGCTCGATCAAGTTCGCCGACCACGGTGCCCCGCCGACCTTGCGGCGCATCTCGACGTACTCGATCGGGTTGGCTACCCGGTCGGCGTTGATGTTGGCGAGTTCCCACAGCGATTCGTCGAGCAGGTTGCTTGTGCTCTCGGCGAAGCGGGCCCGCCAGTCACCCGAGCGGTCAGGCACGGTGCGGGACCATAGGTCGGCGAGCCCGGCCTCCACCGGGTTGGTCGGCTTCTCGTTAATCTGCCCGTCAGCCGGCATGAACGCGCGCAGCGCGTCCAGGTAGGCGCGGGCGCCGTCCAGATCCCGGCTGCGCTTGAACAGCTCGAGGAAGTGGTCGTCGAAGTAGAACACCCACACGTACCAGTCGGTGACCAGGTCGAGCAGTTCGGCCGTTGTATCGGGGTGCGTGTAGGCGCACAGCAGTGCGTAATCGTGGGCGTCGAGGTCCCTTTCCGTCCAGATCACCGTGCCGTGCTGCGGGACGTCGATCATGTCCATCGACCGGGCCCAGGCCTTGCTATGCGCCCGGGCCCGATCTAGGTGCGGATTACGCCGAGCCGGATATGGCGTGTAGAACTCGGGCAGCTCGAATGATGGCATCGGCGTAATCCTTGTCCTTTGTCGGTTTCTCTCTTCGCTCGGGGCTAGCGGCCGAGTTCGGCGTTTTCGAGCATGCCGATCGCGTCGGGCACGAGCACCGCGGCAGAGAAATAGGTCGACACGAGGTAGGAAATGACGGCCTTCTCGTCGATTCCCATGAACCGGACGTTCAGCCCTGGCTCGTGCTCATCGGGAATACCGGTCTGGTGCAGGCCGACGACGCCCTGGTTGTCCTGGCCAGTGCGGAGCACCAGGATCGGGGAGGTGTTGTGCCCGCTGATCGGGATGACCGGGCACGGCAGGATCGGCACGCCTCGCCAGGCGGGCACGGTCCGCTCGCCAAGCGCCACGCTCGCCGGGTAGAGCCCGCGCTTGTTGCACTCGCGGCCGAACGCGGCGATCGCGCGCGGGTGAGCGAGGAAGACCTTGGAGTCGCGCCTGCGGCATAGCAGCTCGTCGAGGTCGTCAGGCGTGGGCGGACCGCTGATCGGCTGAAGCCGCTGGGCGTAGTCGACGTTGTGAAGCAATCCGAAGTCGCGGTTGTTGATCAGCTCATACTCCTGGCGTTCCCGGAGCTCGGCGACGGTGAGCTTGAGCTGATGCTCGATCTGGTTCATCGGCTCGTTGAACAGGTCCGCCACCCGCGAATGCACGCGCAGCACCGTCTGCGCCACCTGCAGCTCGTACTCACGCGGCGAGCCCTCATAGTCCACGAACGTGGACGGCAGCACCAGTTCTCCGGAATGTCCGGCGACCATGGCGAGGGCAGCCTCGCCGCCGCGGTTCTTGGGCTTGTTCGCTTTGGCGGCGTACTCGCGCAGGTGATCTTGCAGCGACGCCGACTGCTCGGCGACCGCGTCGAACTGGGCTCTGTCAAGGCTCAGCAGCGTGCAGGCGGTTTCCGCGGTGATCGTCTCATCCCACAGCGCCTGCGGGTTGGTGAGACCGGATGACCCGAAGAAGCCGCCGTCGGCGATTATCCCCGTCTTCTTCTGCTCGCCATAGGCATTTGTCCCCGAGCGGACCAGTCGGCCGTGCACGACGACGAGCACCGAGCTGATCGGGGTCCCCGCCTGAGCGACCACCGCGCCCGCCTCGACCTGCTGCTGGGCGAAACGCCCCGCGAGGGCGGACAGCACGTCGGCGTCGTCGTAGCCGCGCAGAGCGGGGAACTCGCCAAGCTCGGCAGGGATAATGCTGACCCGGTCGGCGGTCTGCATCACTTCCACCCGGCCGTCGCCGATCGCGTACGACACGCGCCGGTTCACCCGGAACGTGCCGCCTTTGACGTCCACCCACGGCAGGACCTTCTGCACCCACCGATTGGTGATGCCCTGCATTTGCGGGGGCGTCTTGGTCGTCGTCGCGAGATTTCGCGCCGCCGCCGTCCCCAGACTGGACTGCGCCTGACCATTGTGTGAATGCGCCTGCGTGTCCGTTTCCACCGTCATTCGGCTGAACCTCCAGACTCTGCTTTATTTACGCTTTATTTACAGGACTTGTCGATCGCGGCGATCCGCCCACGGCCTAACCGCATTCCTCGGCTGGCTGCTTTCACCTCAAGTATCTTGAGCTTTGATGATCACTTGGCGCAACTACTTCAGTACTTTAAGTCGCTAAAGTTGGGCCGGCGGAAGGTGGTGGGGAAGATGTCAATGCTGGGACGGGAGACGTGGATACTTCTGGCGACGGCGGTGGCGAGCGCGGGTGCTGCGGCCGCCATCGCGTGGTACCTGCGCGATCACAAGCGGGAGCCCGAGGATGTGACGATCGGCTTCGTCGGCCCCTCGCTCGCGGCCATATACCTGCTTGTGCTTGCCCTGGCGCTGGCAACCGAGTGGCAGACGATCGGCTCAGCGCAGCAGGCGGTCGGCAACGAGGCCGTTGCCGTCCGGCAGATTTACTGGGCGGCGAGCGGGCTGCCGCCCACTGCCGGGAACACGCTCAGGGCGCAGGTCCGTAGCTACGTCACGACCGTCATTGACCATGACTGGCCGGAGATGGAACGCGGCACGCTCGACGACGCAAGCCTGAAGCTCCTCACCGCGATGAGCGCGTCCCTGCTCGAGGTCAACACGCAGACCGCGCGCGCCGCCAATGCTCAGGCGTATGCGACCGGCCAACTCGACGCGCTCGTCACGTCGCGTGTCCAGCGTCAGAGCGCAGCCGACAGCCGACTGCCAGTCGGCGTGCTCATCGCGGTGGTGATGACCTCGCTCGTCGTCGGCGTCTTCCCGTTCGCCGGCGGAATCCGCTCGGACCGGGCATCGATCAGCGTGGCCGTCCTGCAGGCCGTGCTGGTCGCGGTCGCCGTCGTCGTCGTGTTCCAGCTGAACAACTCGTTTAGCGGTCCGCTTGGCACTGGCCCAGGGCCTATCTCCGCGGTGGCATCTGAGGTTGGTGCCCGATTAGAGGTCGGCACCAGACGCGAGCAGGGCTCCGGTGGGTTTGCGCGGTATTCGTCTTCGCTCCGACCCTGGCCCTAGCCGCGTTGTCCGCGCATTCCGATGCTGCGGCGCGCCAGCCTGCGAGACCGAACACGAGCGGGATCGTGCACGTTGTGTCGTCGTCGCGGCATGTCCGGTCCCGGCACGGGTCCTCGCACGGGTCTGCGCGCCACCGGCCTCCGCGCCACCGGCACCGCTGCCACCATCACCGGTGCCACCGGCACCGGCGTCGGCACTGGTGCTCGTGTGCGTGCCCGTCTCCGAGCCCGTCGCCGAGCCCGCCTCCGAGCGCGTCTGCGAGTCCGACGGCGTCCGGGCCGTCTCCGAGCGCGTCTCCAAACCCGACGGTAACCGGGCCGTCTCCTTGCCCGCCCCCGAGCCCGCCCCCGAGCGCGCCTCCGAGTCCGTCTCCGAGTCCGACGGTGTCCGGGCCGTCTCCGAGCGCGTCTTCGAGTCCGTCTCCGAGCGCGTCTCCCAGTCCGACTCCGAGTCCGTCTCCGAGCGCCTCTGCGAGTCCGACGGTGTCCGGGCCGTCTCCCAGTCCGTCTCCGAGCGCCTCTGCGAGTCCGACGGTGTCCGGGC
>JBAPXO010000413.1:0-1720 GCA_049284255.1 Solirubrobacteraceae bacterium
GCGAGCTGGTCATGCAACGCCTGGGCGTCATCGACCTTGAGCCAGAGCGCGATGCCGAGGCCGGGCTGACCGGAGTCAAGATCGGTGTCGGGCAGCGGCTCGCGGACGGCGAACGGGATCGGTTCGCTGGCGAACACCACAGCGCCAGGCGGTGAGGCAGGCGCACGGCGCAGGCCGACACGGTCCTCGTAAAACTCGGCGGCGGTGTCGAGATCGCGGACCTGCAGAGAGATGAAGTCGGGACCAACGGGCATCGGAAAAACACTCCTATTCGCTTGTCAATGTCTTGACGTTTAGGATATGTCAAGATGTTGACGTGAGTCAAGTCGATCTCGATACATCCGTTGGCTACGTGCTCAAACGCACCACGGCCGCCCTACGGGCCGCGATGGACGCGGCCCTGCGAGACCACGATCTGACTGTCCCTCAATACTCGTGTCTGGAGCAGCTCGCCCACAGACCCGGGCTCACCAACGCCACGCTTGCACGTGGCACGTTCGTCTCCCGTCAGGCAATGCACCAGCTCCTCGGCACGCTGCGAAGCGCCGACCTTGTCCAAAGCGATGGCGCCGGCCGCCACGAGCACTTCACCCTCACCGACACCGGCGCCAAGCGCCTTGTCGGCGCCTCCGCGGCCGTCGACGCCGTGCAGGAGCGGATGCTCGCCACCTTTGACTCCGAACAGCGACGACGGCTCTACGCCGATTTGGCCGCCTGCGCCGACGCTCTCAGCTAACACCGCCGCATATCGATGACGTGCCCCGTGCTGACACATGGGACTCGAGGGCATCCGTCATCATCTGGTCAGGTCTGATTTGGGCGATGAAAGCGAGCGTCAGACAGGTCGAGTCGGCACAGCGGTAGCGTCGAGGTTGCTCTGAACCGGCTGCCACACTTCCCTCGTCTGCTGCCGCCTTGAGAAGGATTGGACATGAACGCCATCGCGGACTTCAAGAATCTCTCGCCGACCACGGTTGCTGACGTGGCGGGACGCCAGCAGGTCATGGACATCGGTATCCGTCCCTTATGGAGTCCGATCCCCCGGATCGCTGGTCCTGCCTTCACGGTGCGCTGTGCTGCGGGCGACAACCTCATGCTTCACGCGGCCATTCATCTTGCCGAGCCAGGGTCGGTGATCGTCGTCGAAGCCGGCGATGTCGACTACGCCGTCTCGGGGGGAAACGTGTGCGCGGTCGCTCAGCACCGCGGGATCGCGGGGTTCGTCGTGGACGGGGTGATCCGAGATCTGGGTGAGGTACGGGGGATCGGCTTCCCGGTCTTTGGCCGGGGTGTCATTCCGGTGCCTGGCGGCAAGCAAGTCGTCGCGCCGCTCAACGAGCCGGTGCGATGTGGTGGCATCGACGTCGCTGCCGGGGACGTGGTCGTTGCCGACGAAGAGGGGATCGTTGTCATTCCGAACGCCCGTTGGGAGGAGGTCTTCAGCGAGGCTGAAGCGAAGCTGACCAAGGACGCCGCCGAATCGCTCGATGAATGGGAGCAGGATCACCGCGCACGGATCGGCGAGATCCTGAAGGAGAAGGGCTTCACCGGATGGTCCTTGCCAGACAGCTGATGCGACGGACGCCCCGGTCACGCGTTATCCCATGCGGCTTTCACCTGACCTTGCTCACGCGCCGTGAAGGGGTCCGCATGTACTTCCTGCTTCTGCCGTAGCGACGAATAGGAGGCGCGAGCCCGGGCTGCTCCGAACGCGTTCTAA
>JBAPXO010000414.1:0-5687 GCA_049284255.1 Solirubrobacteraceae bacterium
CATCGCTAGCGCGATCATGGCAGCGATCAGCGTTCGAGATCTCGACGACGACGTGCGCGAGCGCCTCCGGGTGCGCGCAGCCCAGCACGGGCGGTCCATGGAAGCCGAGATCCGCGAGATCCTGACAGCAGCGGTCAGCGAGCCCGCATCCCGAGCTGACCTGTTCACGACCCTGCTGGACCACTTCGGTGCTGTCGGCGGAATCGACTTGGCCATCCCGCCGCGGTCCTCGCCGGCGCGCACCGCAGACTTCTCCGCGTGATCGTCCTCGACACGAACGTCGTTTCGAGCTGATGCGCCGGCGCCGGCAGCTGAAGTCGTCGCCTGGTTGCGACGCCAGGAGGCCGCCTCGCTGGCCACGACCGCGATCACTGTCGCCGAGATCCAGTTCGGTCTCGCGCGGCTGCCCGCGGGACGACGCGCCACGGAGCTGCAACGCTCGCCGACGATGCACTCGCCAGCTTCCCCGCTCAAGTGCTCCCTTTGACGTCAGCTCCGCCGAGCTATATGGCGATCTCGCCGCACGACGAGATCGCGCCGGTCGGCCCATCGACGCGCTCGATGCCCAGATCGCCGCGATCTGCGTATTTCGGGCGGCATCGCTCGCCACGCGCAACACCAAGGACTTCGTGGACACCGGGGTGGATCTGCTCGATCCCTGGACGGCCTGAGGGCGCGCCCATCGCGCCCCGAGAGCGGATCGGCTCGCGCTGGCGCTGGCGGTGGTGGCCAAAATCGATCCTCGGTCGGAATGTGGTCCGCGAAGCGTGGATCCTGCAAGGCGGCGATGCAGCGGTCGATCTCTGCGTACAGCCAGCTTCGGCGGCCATCGCCGCGCCGGCGAAGCCAGCGTGTCCCGCCACCGCCACGTCAAGCAGCAGCTCGTCGGGATGAGGATCGGGCCGCTAGTCCAGGTTGTGGTGGTGGGCGTACCGGATGGCGGCTGCCCGGTCGGCCGATCCGGTCTTCGCGAAGATCCGGTTGATGTGACTCTTGACCGTGTGGGCGCTGAGGTAGAGGCGGGCTGCGATGTCGGGGTTGGTCATGCCGTGGGCGATGAGGGAGAGGATTTCGGCTTCGCGTTGGGTGAGGCCGTCGGGGAGGTTGGCGGGGAGCCGTCGTTGGGGCGGCGTCCGGGGTTGCGATGCTGCGGCTGCGAGCAGCTTGGCCTGTACGGTGGGGTCGAGGACTGATAGGCCGGTGGCTGCGCTGCGCAGCGCGTGGGCGATCTCGGTGCGGTCGCTGGCTTTGGTGAGGTAGCTGCGGGCGCCGGCTTGCAGCGCGGCGAGGAGCGATGCGTCGTCGTCGTAGGTCGTGAGAACCACGATGGCGACGTGAGGGTGATCCTTGGCAAGGCGGCGGGTGGTCTCGATGCCGTCGAGCACGGGCATGTGCAGGTCGAGGAGGATGGCATCGGGGCGCTTCTCGGTGACGGCTTGGATGGCTTCTTCGCCGTTGGCGGCGGAGGCGACCACGTCGATGTCGGGGAGTAGCCCGAGCAGCGCGACGAGCCCTTCACGGACGCTGGCTTGGTCGTCGGCAACGACGATCCGCAGGGTCGTGGGCGGGTCGAGGGCGGCGGTCATTGGGGGACGTTCGCGATGACGACCCAGTCGCTGCCTCGCGGTCCGGCGCTGAGCGTTCCGTCGAGCAGGCGGAGACGCTCACGCATTCCTGCTAGCCCGTAGCAGCCGTTGACCGTGGCAAGCCGGGGCTCCCCGTCGTCATGGTTTGGATCTTGATCCGCGTGGTTGCGGATCACGAGGCTGGTGTTGGCCTGCCCGTAGTCCAGGTGGATCTCGACCGGCTGGTGGGGGGCATGTTTGGCGCTGTTGACGAGGGCCTCTTGGGCGGTGCGGGTGATGGCGAGCGTCGCATCGGGCAGCAGCGGGCGTGGTTCGCCGTTGACCTCGAAGATCGCCGGGCTGCCGTGGCGGCGTTGGTGGTCGGCGCTGAGCTGTGCCAGCACTTCGGGGAGCGGGGGGGTGTCGCCTCGGAGTGCGTGGACGGCCCGTCGGGTCTCGGTGAGCCCGTCTATCGCCATCCGCTGGGCTTGGTCGAGCACAGCAACTGCGCGGGTCTCGTCGTGCTGGTCGGTGAGCACTGCCCGGGCGAGTTGGATCTGGAGAGACAGCGCGCCGAGCGAGTGCGCGAGCACGTCGTGGATCTCGCGGGCGATCCGGCCTCGCTCGTCGAGCATGGAAACCGTGGCTTGCCTCTCGCGGAGCTGTTCGGACTGCTCGGCTCGGAGCCGGTGGGTTTGCAGGTTCCGTCCCAAGACCAGGCCGAGGAGCAGGACAATGGGGTACTCGATGGTCACCGACGGACTCGCGCCGAGCGCCAGTCCGGCCGAGGCCGTGCTGACGATCCCCAGCGCGAGCACAGCGCACCCGGCCGCGAGGCTGGCGTCGCTTCCGGCCGAGACCGTCGCGGTGACCCCGAGGATGATGAAAAAGCTGCCCGGGGGGACCGACGACGCCGCGCCGCAGAGCAGGGTGATCGCCCCAAGTGCCCAGGGCAGCGCCGAGGTGTAGCGGACTCGAGGGGTTGGTGTTGTGCGGTCGGCCGGCACCCACAGCGCGAGGAGAGCGGTCGCGACGACGAACGCGGCGATCTCCAACGCGCCCTTTGCCGTGCCGGGCCAGGGACCTGTGAAAACAAACGTGCCCACCAGGATGAGCAGGAGCGCCCGTACCGCCAGGTTAGCGATCCGAAGCATGGACTCAGTATCGCTCGACGCCCCCGAGACCAGGCCGCTGGCCGCCCCTAGCGCCCTGGTTGCGAACGGGGAGCGCAGCGGCTGGTGAGGCGGATGTTCGCGATCGTCGAGGACGGCCGAGGCTGCGGGGTGCTCTCGCTGCGATGTGGCCACGGCTACCGCCGCTCCGGGCCCGCTTTGGTACGTGAACGCCGCCGGGCGCTGCTCACGAAAGCGTCGATCATGGGCTGATCCTCGGTCTGCGTGCTGGGGACGCGAGGAAATCTACGACGACGCGGGTGTCAGTGCATCGCCCCGTCGGGTTGGTCTGCGGTCTGAGATCTCATGCCGCGGCTCATACCAGGCTGATGCCGGCAGGCCGTGAAATCAACCCGGCGGGCCGATGCTTTCCGTACCAGGCCTCGGCGATCCTTGCCAGAACCCGACCCGAGGGAGCCGCCGTCAGCCATGCTCGACATCCCAACTTCTTCTGGCCATCGCCGCCACCGGCCGGTCGCGAGCGGTCGGTCCGGACGCGCGTTGCGCTGGCTGCGGTGGCCGGTCGTGATCGTGTGGGTGCTGGCCATCGTTCTGCTGCACCCGCTCGCCGGGAGCCTCTATGAGGTGACCAACGACACCGCCGCGGCCAACCTCCCGTCCTCGGCGCCCTCGACTCGCGTCGTCACGATCCAAGACGCGGCCCAGCGAAGCTCATCCCGCCAGGTCCAAAGCGACACCGTGGCCGTCGTCATCGCCCGCGCGGAAGGCATCGCGGCCGGCGTCCTGGCAGCCTCCCGCGAGGCGCGTGCCGCCGTCGGACGCCTCGTTGGCCGGGTCGACGGCCTCGGCGCACCCGGCGCCTTACGGCGCGCGCCCGACGGGCAGACCGAGGTCTTCACCGCCGATGTGACCGCGCCGGCCCTGAACGCGACCAGCACCGACACTCACGCGGTGCAGGCGGTCCGACGAGCGGTCGCGCTGGCCACACGGGGCCTCGACGATGGCCTCCAGGTGGCGGTGACCGGCCAGGCCGCGATCACCGCTGACACCGGTAACACCAGCCAAAACGCTCTGCTGGTCACCGCGCTGGTGATCGTGGCGGTCGTTCTCTTGCTCGTCTACCGCAGCATCGTGCTGTGGGTCTTCCCGCTGCTCGGCGCGCTGGCCGGTATCGTCGTCGCCCAGGCCGCGACCCACGGGCTCGGTAGTGCCGGTGTCACCGTCAGCTCGCTGTCCAGCTCGATCCTCATCGTGTTGGCCTTCGGGGCGGCGAGCGACTACGCCGTCTTACTCATCCATCGCTACCGGGCTGAGTTACGTCACCATCCGGCGGCCGAAGACGCCATGGCCGCAGCGCTGCGCCGTACGCTGCCGACTCTCGCCGCCTCGGCCGCGACCGTGGTCGGCGCGATGCTCTGCTTGCTGGCGGCCGAGTCCGCCTCCCTGCACGGCCTCGGGCCTGTCGGGGCGGTCGCCATCGCCTCGGCGCTGCTCGCCCAGACGACCTTCCTCCCCGCCATGCTCCTGGTCTTCGGTCGGGCGGCGTTCTGGCCCCGCCCTCCGCGTGCCGGTGATACGCGAGACGAAGGGTCGCCGGTCTGGTCGAGCATCGGCACCCGGGTCGCGAACCACCCCGGTCGGGTCGCGCTCGTCGCCGTGGTCCTTCTCGGAGCCGCCTGCGTGGGTCTCGTCACGCTGAGAGTCGACAACAATCCGCTTGCCAACCTGAAGGGCAAACCCGAAAGTGTCGAGGGCGCACAGGTCGTCGCGGAGCACTTCGGTCCCGGGGCGATCGCCCCGCTCGTCCTCCTCGCCCCACCGCGCGAGGCGAGCGCCGCCGCGGCGACGGCGCGATCTATCCCAAGTGTCACCAGTGTCGCGCGAGAGCCATCGGTCCGCGGCTATGCCAACTACTCCGTCACTTTATCGGTCGACCCCTACGGCGCCAAAGGGTCCACCGCGGTCGCCAACCTGCGCGCGCGGCTCGATCGGCACGCCCCGGGATCGCTCGTCGGCGGCGACCCGGCCGTCCAGTACGACATCACCCAAGCCGCTGGTCACGATGCCCTCGTCCTCATCCCGCTCGTGCTCGTTGTCATCTGCGCCGTCGTCGCCGTGCTTCTCCAAGCGCTCGTCGCCCCACTGATCCTCGTGGCCACCACCGCGCTTAGCTTCGGGGCCTCGTTCGGACTGGCGAACGTGCTATGGCGCTACGGGCTCGGCTACCCAGGGGTCGAAGCGCAACTGCCCCTCTATGTCTTCGTGTTCCTCGTCGCGCTCGGCGTCGACTACAACATTTTTCTGGCCGCCCGCATCCGCGAAGAATCACGCCAAATCGACACCCGACACGCAACGATCCGCGGGCTCGCAGTCACCGGTGGCGTCATCACCGCCGCTGGGGTGATCCTCGCCGGTACCTTCGGCGCCCTCGCAGGACGACCGCTGGTCAACATCACCGAGGTCGGCACCGCCATCGCCATCGGCGTGCTGCTCGACACCCTGCTCGTCCGGACCGTTCTCGTCCCCGGGGCGTTCCTCATCATCGGTGAACGCGTCTGGTGGCCGAAACGACCCGGGAAACGCCATCCACCGACTGTAGGTGGGCTACGGCCAAGCTAAGACCAAAATCGGCAAGAGACCTCGCCTCGCTGCGACACCAGGTCAACGGCCCAGCGGGCCGTGCCCACGCATCAGGAAACCCACATGAAGGAACGATCCAACAAGTGCCTGCTGGCTCGCAGGGCGGCAGCGGCCCCGATAACCGGCTTCCTCTGCGGCTGGTCGGCTCGGGTCATCAGCCAGCGATGTAGATCCGGCACGACCCGGCACGCGAGTTGTCTCGTCCTGAGATCGCCGAAGCTGTCGATTAGCAGCGCTTTTTCTGAAGGTGAGCGATGGGACTCGAACCCACGACCGCCTGGACCACAACCAGGAGCTCTACCAGCTGAGCTACGCCCACCGCGGGATTGTCAATCTACCAACCTGGCGT
>JBAPXO010000415.1:0-1915 GCA_049284255.1 Solirubrobacteraceae bacterium
ACGCAGGGCGACGCGACGCGAATGCCGTTCGAGGATCAGCGCTTCTCGGCGGTGGTGTGCTTCACGATGTTGCACCACATCCCGTCACGCAACCTTGTGGACCCTGCAGGTTCGCGGAGCGCATCACCGCCGCAGGGTGGGTGCGGCCGCGTATTGACGCCTCGACGCGGTCGTTCCGGTGGCACGCGGTCAAGGCCGGCTGACATGCTGTCGGTGTGAACAAGACATCCTTCATGGGCGACAAGCCCGTCAACCGCATGGGCTTCGGCGCGATGCAGCTCGCCGGCCCCGGAGTGTTCGGCCCGCCGCGGGATCCGGATGCAGCGCGCGCCGTGCTGCGCCGCGCGCTCGAGCTCGGCGTCGACCACATCGATACCGCTCAGTACTACGGCCCAGACGTCGTAAACGACCTGATCCGCGAGACCCTGCATCCCTACCCGGAGAACCTAAAGCTCGTTACCAAGGTGGGAGGCCGCCGCGACCACCAGGGCGGCTGGCTGCCCGCCCAAAGTCCAGCCGAGCTGCGCTCCGGCGTCGAGGACAACCTCCGCTCCTTGCAGGTTGAGCGGATGGACCTCGTCAACCTTCGGCTGATGGATCGCGAGGCTGTGGGCGACCACCTCGCCGAGCAGCTCGGAACGCTCGAGGATCTGCGCAGCGAGGGCAAGCTCGACCTGATCGGCATCAGCGAGGCTGGCGTCGATGCATGCCGCCGAGCATTTGAGTTGGTCGAGATCGCCGAGGTCCAGAACTCGTACAGCGTCGTCAATCGCTCCGGGGAGGACGTGCTCGAGATATGCATGGAGCGAGAGATCGCGTTCGTGCCCTATTTCCCGCTTGGCTCCGCGTTCATGGGGGGCCCAAAACAGCTGGCGCAGGATCCGGTCATCGCCGGAGTCGCGCAGCGCCACGGGATCACCGCGACGCAGGTCGCGCTCGCCTGGCTTTTGTCCCGCTACCAGCGGATACTCCTGATCCCCGGTACCAGCTCGGTGGCGCACCTCGAGCAGAACATGGCCGCGGCCGATATTGAGCTCGACGAGTCAGACCTCGCCGAGCTCGAAAGCGCGACGCAGCTGGGTGATCCCGTAGCCGGCGCGCGCGACTGAGCTAGAGCGTCGACGGGCCGAGCTACTAGCGGGTGGCCGTAGCTGCCCGCATCTCGTCGATCGAGCTGTGGATGAGATGCCGGAGGTCGTCTCGGTTTCCCGGCTCTACCCAGCGCTCGAAGGCGACCCTGAAAACGGTGATCCCCGCTTCTGCTGCGAGGGTCGCCGTTGGATCGCCGACCCCGCGGTCGCGCAGCGCCTCCGCGGCGGCGGTGGCGAGTGACGCGAGCTTGATCAGCTCGCGCTCCTGCAACTCTGCATTGGCGGCGATGATCTGCTGACGCCGGGCGGCGAACTCGCCCCGCTCTTCGAACATGGGGACGGCTGCTTCCAGCGCTGCCGCCACGACGTCAAGCGGCGCCGTCCCTCGGGGGGCATTGCGGGTCTCGGTCGCGACGAGTTCCTCGAGCTCCTGGGAGCCCCAGAACAACACTTCGCGCTTGTCCGCGAAGTACCGAAAGAACGTTCGCTTGGTCAGTCCAGCGCGTTCGGCGATCTCCGCCACTGTGGTGTTGTCGAAGCCGCGCTCGCCGTAGAGCGTGAGGGCGGCGTGCTGGAGCCTGCCGCGTGCGTCGGGTTCCCACCTGGGCATCGGCCCGAAGCATAGGTGATGACACATGGTGACATGACTCTGATATGATGACACCAAGTGTCATCTATCTTCCTCGGACCTTCGCGCCGAGGTCCATCGAAGGAGGCTTCCCATGCGTATATTCGTCACCGGCGCGTCTGGCTGGATCGGTTCAGCCGTCGTGGCCGAGCTTCTTGGCGCAGGTCACGAGGTCGTCGGACTCGCTCGCTCGGAC
>JBAPXO010000416.1:0-2047 GCA_049284255.1 Solirubrobacteraceae bacterium
CTCGTCAGCCCGATCCGAGCCCGGACGCGGGGGTGCAGGTCGCAATCGTCCAGGAAGACGGCGCTGAAGCGGCCGAGCTCGGCGGCGGTCTCCCAGCCGACGATCTCATTGTGATCGATCTCGGGCAGCACGCCGGAAAAGCACGGCATCTTGGCGTTCTCGTTGAACTGGGTCTTCCACCGGTAGGCGATCGGTGCGGTCAGGTCGGCGCCGGCGACCTGGGGGATCGTGCCGTGTAGCGAGCGCGCCAGTGATTTGGCCAGTGAGTCCTCGGGGCCCGCGGGACCCCATTGGGCGATCAACTCCTCGGCCTCGGCGGCGGCGACGTCAATCTCGGTGTGCAGTGGCTCACCGACGCCTGCCAGCGCGGCCACCTCCAGCGCCACCACCAGCGAGTAACCGACTGCGGCTCGGGGTTGAAAGCCTCCGGGGAGCGGGATCACCGGGATCCCGTCGGCGCGGGCGCTCTCCGCCAGCGAGCCGCCGGTCGTGCAAACGATCCGCCGCGCGCCCACGATCCCGGCGGCCTCGTAGACAGCGAGTGTCTCCTCGGTCTCACCTGAATAGCTGCAACACAGGACGGTGCAGTCGGGCGTCGTCCATGCCGGCAGGGCGTAGTCCCGGGCAATCGTTATCGGCCGTGACGCCCGATCGCCCAGGGCCGCGGACGCGAGGTCGCCCCCGATGGCAGAGCCACCCATACCGGCGACGACCAGACCCCCAGGAGAGTCCTGAGGGCTGATGTTCGCCGACTGCACGCGCCAGAGCGCGTCTCGCAAGTGCTCGGGGAGGCCGAGGACGTCGGCAAGTTGACCCGACGGATCGACCGACGCGACCTGATCGGCGGTGAGCGCGGCGGCGGCGGTCAAAACGCGATCGCTGAGTCGGGGAGCTGCACCCCGGGGAAGATACGCATGCCTGAGGCCAGAGTGTTGTCTGACCCTACCTCGACGCCCTCGCCCAGCACGACCTCGGTGTGCACGCGGCACCGGTCCCCGATCCGGGCATTCCGACCGATAATCGAGCCGCTGATCCGACTCCCCGCTCCCACGCTGGCCCCGTCGAGCAGGACCGAGCTCTCGATGTGGGCGCCCGCGCCCACCGTCACACCGCGTCCGAGGACGCTGCGCGCGGCGACGATCGCGTCCGCGGCGATCGAGCACCCCTCCCCGACGATCGCCGGGGCGTGCACGACGCCCGCTATCCCTCCCCGGTCTCCTTGGACGAGCACGCCACCCGAGCGGGCCACCTCGGCGCCGATCTCGGTCTGGACCTCGCCCTCGAGAATCTCAAAGGTCGCCTGCAGATACCGCTCCGGGGTTCCGATGTCCACCCAGTAGCCACTCACCTCGTGCCCATACAACCCCCGGCCGACCAGCGCCGGGAAGACCTCGCGCTCGATTGAGACCCTGGTGCCGGCCGGCGCCATCTGATCAAGGATCTCGCGCTCGAGGATGTAGGCGCCGGCGTTGACCAGGTTGGTGTCTACCTCGTCAGGCCGGGGCTTCTCAACGAACTCCCGGACCGAAAAATCGTCGCGCCGGCGCACCAAGCCGTAGGCCGATGGGTCCTCGACGGCGATCAGGGCGATCGTGGCACGCGCGCCGGTGCGCTCGTGCTCGCGCAGCTGCGCGGTCAAATTGATGTCGGTGAGCAGGTCCCCGTTGAGCATGAAGAAGCGCTCGTCCAGAAGGTCCTCGGCGAACTTCAGCGCGCCTCCCGTTCCCAGGGGCTCGGGTTCCTCGATGTAGCGCAGGCGCACCCCGAGCGAGCTGCCGTCGCCGAGCACCGACTGCACCCCCTCAGCCATGAACCCGCAGGCCAGGATGACGTCGTCGACACCGTGGCCGCGCAGCCACTCGATCATGTAGGAGATGAACGGCCGTCCGACGAGCGGGACGACCGGCTTGGGAACCGTGGAGGTCAGCGGCCGCAGACGCGTGCCCTGTCCTCCAGCGAGGATCAGCGCCTGCACGCCCAGCGTCCCGTGGGCGTCACGCTCCCGCGCACCGACGTTCTTCGGGCGGCGCGCTCATCGCCCTATGCC
>JBAPXO010000417.1:0-7150 GCA_049284255.1 Solirubrobacteraceae bacterium
AGCTGAGCGGTCCAGCGGCCGCGAGTGGTGGGGGCTAATGCCCGGGGCCGGAACGGTCGATAAGAGGACGATTGCCCCCAGGCGATTCCGACACGGGCCGGTAGCTCGCGCTACCGAGGGGTCTGTATGAGGACGCGATTGACGGCGCGGAGGCGGCTACTGGGACTGCTGCTGGCCATGGGACTGCTCGCGAGTGTGATCGGGGCTGCAGGCGCGATGGGCGCCACGAGCACGCGGCGAACCGTGGCTGCGCCGTCCTCGCCGGCCACCTTGGGGGTCGCTGGCTCTAACTCCGACGGCCTGCTCACCTTCACGCCCGCGGCTTCCCAGGATCGGCCGTTCAGCGCCCCCGTTGCTCGTGCCGCCGTGACTCCGCTCGCCGTCCCGGTGGCCCAATTCATCTTCAAGGAGCTGGCGGTCGGGGTGCTTAACAAGGCCGGCGGCGAGGCGTTCGGCAGGGTCCTGTCGGAGGTCGGGTTCGAGGACCAAGGCGCAAAAACGCAACAGGCCCTCAAGGAAGTGAACGTCAAGCTCGAGGAGATCAAAGCCTCTATGAGCGAGCTCAACTCCAAGGTGGATGGTCTAAGCGCTTCGCTGGCGTTCGCACGATTGAGCGGTGTCCGCACGTCGGTGCGGGACCTCGTCGGCCGGATCGATGATGCCGCGGCGCGTTTGCAGCAGCTGAGCAGCGGAAAGATCACCGATCCCACCTTGCGTAGGGAGAAGCGGGCAGAGCTCCTGGAGATCATCAAGACCAAGCTGCTCACCGAGCAGAACACGCTCGACCAGGCGATTGCTTCCTCACAGGGCAACGACGACATCAGTCACATGGCCTTCCTGGCCGAGCGAACCAAAACCGGGCGCTTCTGGAGCGATGACAATTGGCGTCGCGCGAGCGAGATCGTCTCTTATTACCGCGACGAGGCAGCCCAGCTGCTGCTCCTGCGTATCGAGTACGAGTACAGCTCTGTCAAGCAGAACTCCAGTCCGCTATACGTAACCGAGCGTAAGGCGATCGCGCAGGACATGGTTGACAAACAAGTAGCCCAGAACGGGCGCTTCAACGACGCCATTCCGGTCAGCCTGCTCGGCAACCACAGCACCGTCATCGACTCGAAGCCGGGACCGGACGGGAAGCTCCAGGTCTGGGTCAACGACAGTCGGTTCAACCAAACCGTCCTTCCGCTGGGCGAATCGGCGCCCAATGAGTTCCAGGACAAGTACCCCTCGCTGGCCGAGTTCCGCCACCTGGTCTCCGGCCGCGGTTCGCAGTCCACGACGGACTACCTGCGCTCCCAGGGCTTCATCCTGCCGCTCAGCTGCACTAGAGCCAGCACGCAGCGCTCGGCACCAGCCGGACCGCAGACCGTGTTCTGGACTCGGGATATCGCCGGCGGTGGACGCCGCTGGGCCTGGGGCGAGCACGATGACGGCCAGGGCCAGCTCGCCTGGGCCTGCGGGAACATCCGGGTTCGCGACCTGTATCCCTGGCAGCACTTCTTCTAGGCCGGACGGGAGAGCGACCAGCGCCGGCCGAGCCTAGCTCTCGGCCGGGCCGCCGCGCCGATCTCGTCGGCGGTCCGCCGGTCATAGGATTTCCCACCATGGCCCAGGGCACGCACGATTTCGAAGATGACGCGCGCAACGAACGCATCCTCATCTGGGTCAACGGCGAGCTCGTGCCTCGTGAGCGGGCGGTGGTGTCAGTCTTTGACTCGGGCTTTATCCTCGGGGACGGCGTCTGGGAGGGACTGCGCGTGCGGGCGGGCCATCCCGCCTTTTTGGAGCGCCATCTCGACCGCCTATTCGAGGGCGCGAACGCCATCATGCTCGACGTCGGCCGCAGCCGTCGCGAGCTGACCGAGGCGATCTACTCGACGCTGCGGGCCAACGACATGACCGACGGCGTGCACGTGCGATTGATGGTCACCCGTGGCATCAAGCGCACGCCCTACCAGGATCCGCGCGTGACGATCGGCCCCGCGACGATCGTGATCATCGCCGAGCACAAGGAACCGCTACCTGCCACGGTGGCCGACGGCATCACGCTCTTCACGACTCATGTGCGTCGTGCCGCTCCGGACACGCTTGATCCGAAGCTCAACGCGCACTCCAAGCTCAACGACATCACCGCCTGCATCCAGGCCTACACCGCTGGCGCCGACGAGGCCCTGATGCTCGACCCGCACGGGTTCGTGGCCACGTGCAACTCGACACATTTCTTCATCGTCGGCGGCCCTGACGATGCACCGGAGGTGCTGACATCGGACGGGCGCTACTGCCTGGCAGGGATCACGCGCGCCAACGTGCTGGAGATCTGCCGTGCCAATGGCATCCCGGCGCGCGAGGCGACGTTCAGCCTCACCGATGTCTACTCCGCACGCGAGGCCTTCGTTACCGGCACCTTCGCCGGCGTCGTGCCCGTTCGGTCCGTCGACGGTCGCACGATCGGCGATGGCGTTCGCGGGCCGATGGTAAAACGCCTTCAGTCTCTTTACGGCGGGTTCGTCGACGCCGACGTTGCGACGCGCGTCGCGCCATGACCGATGTCGTCCGGGTGGCCGTTTGGTCCGGTCCGCGGAACATCTCCACGGCAATGATGCGCGCGTTTGAGAACCGTTCAGACGCGGTCGTCGTCGATGAGCCTCTATATGCCTCCTACCTCGCTCGCACCGGCATCGACCATCCCGCGCGCGAGGCGGTTATCGCCTCCCAGCCGACCGATCCAGCCAGGATCGTCGCCGAGCTCTCGGCGCCACTGCCCTCTGGCCGCAGCGTCCATTACGCCAAGCACATGGCACACCACGTCTCCCGTGACCTGGACCTGCGCTGGACGTTGGGCTTCCGAAACGTTCTGCTCATCCGCGACCCGGCCGAGGTCGTCGCCTCCTACGTGCGCGCCCGGGAATCCTGCGAGCCCGAGGACATCGGGCTGCGCGAGCAGGGATGGCTTCTGGACCTGTGGGATGAACACGACATCGAGGTGCCAATCCTCGACGCCGGCGACTTTCTACGGGCGCCGGAACCGCACCTACGGTGGCTGTGTGACTGGCTGGGCATCCCATTCAGCGACCGCATGCTGTCCTGGCCCTCGGGCCCCCGCGAGTCGGATGGCGTCTGGGCGCCGCACTGGTACGCCGCCGTCTGGTGCTCTACCGGGTTTGCACCGTGGCGCCCGCGAGAGGTCGCTCTCTCGGTCCACGACGCCGCGGTCGCCGAGGCGTGCCGATCGAGCTACGAAGCGCTGCATGCCCGGCGAGTGCGGATCTGAGTGATCGCCGCAGGCTCCAGCTGCGGGCGAGCGGTTCATACGGGCACCGAATGCCGCATATTCTCCCGGCGGTGACGATGGGAGATCGACATCGCCTACCACCCGACAGACCCTGGAGTGACTCGGCGTGGGGATATTCCCGCGCGGTTCGAGTCGGCCGGCAGATCGAGGTGAGCGGGACCACCGCCCTCACGGACGCCGGCGTGCCGATCGCCCCGGGTGACGCTCACGAACAGACGCTCGTGGTGCTGGGGGTCATCGTGAAGGCGCTTCGGGAGCTTGGCGCCGAGCCTGAAGACGTAGTTCGAACGCGTGCCTTCGTAACGAATATCGCCGACTTCCCGGATGTCGGCAGGGCACACGCGAAGTTCTTTGGAGACATCAGGCCCGCAAGCACGTGCGTGGCCGTGACGGCTCTAGTCCATCCCGAACTGTGCGTGGAGATCGAGGCGACTGCCATCCTCGCAGGATGATGCTGGGCTGGATACGGCGGTTTGGTGTTCTGCGAGAGCGCGATCTGCGGCTGGTGTTCAGCGCTACTGCCGTCTCGCAGATCGGCGACGGTGTCGTCACGGTCGCGGTCACCTTTGCCGTTCTGGATCTGACGCACTCCGCCACCGACATCGGCATCGTGCTTGCGAGCCGGACGATCGCGCTTTTGGCTTCGTTGCTGGTCGGCGGGGTTGTCGCCGACCGGGTCAGCCGGCGCCGGGTGATGATCTCAGCCGACCTTGTCCGGTTCTTGAGCCAGGGCGTGGTCGGGGCGCTTGTCGTCAGTGGGCATGCGACGGTCTGGGAGATCGCTTGCTCTCAGGCGGTCATCGGTGCCGCATCGGGGTTCTTTAACCCAGCGTCCAGCGCGTTGCTGCCGGCCGTGGCCGGTGAATCGATCGCCGAGGCCAACGCCATGAACGGGATCGTCAGCTCGTTCGGCGGGATAGTCGGCCCGGCGATCGGCGGCGCCCTAGTCGTCGGAGTTGGTGCGGGCAGCGCGCTCCTCGTCGACGCGGCCAGCTACGGCGCGAGCGCGCTGCTGCTATTCGGAGTACGCGCGCACGCCGCACGCGTGGCGGCGCTGACCGCCGAGGCGCGCGGATCGTTTCTCGCCGATCTCGCCGGCGGGTTCGCCGAGGTCCGCAGCCGCACCTGGCTGTGGGCGACGATGATCGTGATGGCGACCTGCAACGCGCTCGCGGGCGCGTTCTATGTACTCGGACCCGTGATCGCAAAACGCCACCTCGGCGGGCCCGCAGCATGGGCAGCGCTGAACGTCGCCTTCGCGGTCGGCCTGCTTATCGGCGGCACTTCGCTGCTGAAGATACGACCGCGTCGACCGCTGTTTTTCGCGACCTTCGTGTTCCTGGTGATGTTCTTCCCGACCATGCTGATCGCGATACCCGCCCCGTTGGGCGTGATAGCCGGGTTTCAGGTGCTGAGCGGCGCCGGGGCGATTGTCGGCAACACCATGTGGTGGACGGTGCTCCAGCAAAACATCCCAACCGAGGCGCTGTCGCGCGTGACCTCCTTCGAATGGTTCGGCACGCTCGCATTGATGCCGATCGGCTTCGCCCTCGCAGGACCCGTTGGCACTGCGCTTGGCTACGGCACCACGCTGTATCTCTGCGGCGGGCTGTCCTTCCTCATCTCGCTTGGGCTGCTCGCCGTCCGAGAGGTCCGAACGCTCCAAACCAAGGTCGAGCCCCCCACCACCGCACCAGAAGCGTCCGCTCTCTACACAAGCTAGGGCCTCGCGGCGTCAGAGCAGGCGTCGAGCGGGGTATCTCCAGCCCGGTTTGCAATCGAGCTCAGGACGGGAGGATCGATGTCGATCGGGAACTTGCCCGACGTCGTATCGCAGGAGGATTGGCTGGCCGCCCGCAAGGATCTACTAGCCAAGGAGAAGGAGCTCACTAAGGCGCGAGACCGGCTCAATGCCGACCGACGTCGGCTTCCGATGGTCCGCGTCGAAAAGCCGTACAGGTTCGAGGGCCCGGACGGCTCGGTCGGCTTGGCTGACCTGTTCGACGGCCGGCCCCAGCTGGTGATGCATCACTTCATGTGGCTCTTCGACGTCGACTCCGACGGGACCGAGCGGCCTCGAGACTATGGCTGTGCCAGCTGCTCATCCGCGGCCGACGGGATCCCCCACAGCCTGAGGCAGTTGCATGTCCGCAACACGACGCTGGTGGCGGTGACCCGGGCGCCTTACGACAAGATCGCCTCGTTTCGAGAGAGGATGGGCTGGACGTTCCCCTGGTACTCCTCGTGGGACAGTGACTTCAACTACGACTTCCACGCCACGGTCGACGACCGAGTCGCCCCAGTCCGGATCTTCTTCCGGAGCGAGGCCGAGCTAGCGGCGGCTGGGATGCCGTACACGGAGAGCATGCGCGGGGATTGGCCTGGCATCAGCACCTTCCTCCACGTCGACAACGAGATCTTCCACACCTACTCGACCTTCGGTCGCGGCATCGAGGAGTTCCACAACGGCGACCACTATCTAGACCTCACCGCGCTCGGCCGCCAGGAGGCTTGGGAGGAACCGAAGGGGCGTGCCACCCCGCTCGGCCTTCAGGTCGGTGGACCGAACATGCGCCTCCCCGACGAATACGAGACCTAGGGCAGGATCTCGACGTATCCGTCGGTCCCGTGCACGCGGATCCGCTGCCCGTCGCGGATCAGCTGGGTGGCATGCTCCACTCCCACGACGGCCGGCAAGCCGTACTCCCGTGCGATCACCGCGCCATGGGTCATCAGGCCTCCCACCTCCGTCACGAGGCCCTTGATCGCGACGAACAGCGGCGTCCAGCTGGGATCGGTGTAGGCGGTGACGAGGATGTCGCCCGCTTGGAGATCGGCCTGCGCGATGTCGAGAATGACGCGGGCCCGACCCTCGATGGTTCCCGCGGAGACGGGTAAGCCAACCATCGCGCCCGCGGGTACACCGTCGCGTCGGTAGGTCCCGGTGATGACCTCGCCATCCGAGGTGAGCACCCGGGGCGGCGTGAGCGCTTGATTTGACCGGAACTCGTGCTTGCGATCGCGGATGAGCTGCTCATCCACTCGAGCGGTGCGCACGACGTTGTGCAGCTCCTCGAACCGGAGGTAGAAGATGTCTTCCTTCTCGCTGAGCACTCGGGCCTGCACGAGGCGCTCGGCTTCTTCCAACAGCGCTTGCTTGTAGACGAAGTAGCGGCTGACCATGCCGTACTTCGGATACTCCCGGTACCCGATAAAGGTTCGAACCCGATCGATCATTCGCTTGACCTCTGCGGCCCTCGACTCCCCGTCCGGCAGGACCCGCACGCGCTCCAGCAGCTCCTGCTCCTTCTCCCAGGCCTCCTGCCGCCCTTCCTCGAAGCGCCGCTTGGCCGCGCCCGGCTCAAAATTCGTGACGTTGCTGAGGATCATGGGCACGAGCGTCGTGGGGCGCTCGCTCCAACGTGGCTTTGTGATGTCGATCTCGCCAACGCAGCGCATGCCGTACGTGTCGAGGTAGGTCTGGATGGCGTCTCGCGCTTCCCGTCCGCCGGCGAGGCTGGGTAGTTCGTCGAGGAAGCTCTCGTCCTCAACGCGCTGAAGGAAGGCCACAACATCCGGATGCGGGCGGATCGCGTCTGCGACGTCAAGCAGCGCCAGCCCCATTTCCGACGTGACGTTATGCGGGACGGACTGGGTCAGCGTGTCGACCGCGTTCTTCTCGCCCAGCCACGCCTGGAGCTGGTCGTTGAGCCACCAGCTCGCCTCCATCGCCGACATAAACACCCGGTGGCCGTGCGGATCGAACAACAGCCGCTTCAGCTCCGGGATGTCCGCCAGGATGAAGTCGAGCAGCGCCGATCCGGACTTCGTCTGGATGTCGCGCTTCAGGGCGGCGAC
>JBAPXO010000418.1:0-2388 GCA_049284255.1 Solirubrobacteraceae bacterium
GCAGCCCGGCCTGCTCCGCGGCTTCGATGAAGGCCTCGCAGGTGCGAAATCGCGAGCGGCCTTCACTGACGCCCAGCGGGCCGCCGGCGCCGTGCAGCTCGCTGGCGCCGCGCTCGTTGTCCTCGGCGCGCAGGAAGTAGGGGAGCACGTCGTCCCAGCCCCAGCCCTCGTGGCCCATCGCGGCCCAGCCGTCGTAGTCAGCGCGGTTGCCGCGGATGTAGATCATGGAGTTGACCGACGAGGAGCCGCCGAGCGTGCGCCCGCGCGGGAGATAGCGCTGACGGCCGTCAAACCCGGGCTCGGGATCGGAGACGAAGCCCCAGTCGTACTTGCTCGTTGCCAGCGCGAGCTGCCCGGCGGGCAGGTGGACCTCGTCGATCGCGTCAGGCGGGCCGGCCTCGATCAGGCACACGGTCACGTCCGAGTCCTCGGACAGGCGCGCCGCCAGCACACAGCCTGCCGAGCCGGCACCGACGATCACATAGTCATAGGAATCCATGCGCCCTCCCTCGAGCGACTTCGGGTGTGGCGCCATTCTCGGGGTGGCGACGGGAGCGCGTCAAGCGCCAGCCGGACTCAGCGCGGTGCGAGCCGCCGCCAGGGTCCCCTCCGCGAGCGGGGGGGGTCTAGGTCATCGCCGATGCCAACCGGTGGTGGCGCAGCTCCGCCGGCGGCGAGCCGTGCAGCACCCAGATGCGATCCTCGCGACGGCTGAGTGTCCCTGCGCGCATCAGCTCGCCCATCGCGGTCGTGACCGCCGGGCGGTGCGCGCCGACGAGGTCGGCGAGACGTTGGTGGGAGAGCGGCAGCGGCACCGAGATCCCCTCGGGACCGACGCGGCCCCAGCGTTCGGCGAGGTGCCAGAGGGTGAGCGTGAGGCGATCATCGACGCGCTGGTGGTGAGCGATGGCCAAAGAGACCGCGAGCTGGTGCGCCCGGCGGGTCCCGCGGCTGAAGAGCTCCAGGCCGAGCTTGGGGAACGGCGTGATCCGCACAATCAGCCCGTGGTCGAGCACGGCCAAACGGGTCGGCTCAAGCACCACCCATCCCACCTCGGCCTTGACGTGGGCGCCGTCCTCGTCCCAGCTCCAGGGACGGAGCACGTCCCCGGACCCCAGGAGTTCCACGCACCGGCGTCCCAGGACCTCGACCTCGCGGCTGATCAGCCCGTCGATGATCAGAAAACCGCGGTGATGGGAGTCGTGTTCGATCGCTTCGGCGACGTTCCAATCGCCCGGTGACAGACGGCGCACGCGGGTGAGCGCCTCGCGCTGGGCCCGCTTGCGATCGGCCTCGTCGAGCAGGTCGCCGAGCTCGGGATCGGCGTCGATGATGCTGATCAGCTCAGAGGAGTTTCCGGCCACCGCTTATCACCCACTAGTAGTAGTCCTGGACCTCGACCGACCAGCGGGCGTCGTCACCCCCGGGTACGACACGGATCTGGTACTCGCCGGGCCCCGCCAGGGTCTGGGTCTTCGTTCCGCCGTCGTTGAGTCCGAACGACCCGACCGTCGCGTCGCTCGCCGCGTTCACGACCTGGGCGTGAGGCCCCGAGCAGAAGAAGATCCATGTGCAGGTCCCCTGAAAGCCCATCTTGTAGACGATCCGCCATTGCCGGCCCCGGATCGAGAAGACCTCGGAGCGCCGGCCCGTGAAGCTCGTCAGCGACCGCCAGCTCGGCGTCTCGGCCTCGAACAGGGACACGGTGGAATGCGCGGGCGTGCTCGTCCCCGCCCTCGGCGAGGTCCGGACCACGGTCCCGGGGGCGATCCCCGGAGCCACCACGTAGGCGACCTTTGCCCCCAGGCCGAAGTGACGGAGGCTGGCCCGGGCGTCGCCCGAGCTCTCCTGCACGACCAGCGGCACCTGCACCGGCGCCAGCCCACGGCTCACAACCAGGCGCATGGCCGAGCCCTCTTTGACGCGGGTGCCGCGGCGCGGGCTCTGAGCGATCACGGTGCCCGGGGCCGCGGAGCTCCACCGCCGACCGAAGCGAACGCCCAGATGAGAGCGGTGCGCCTTGGCGGTCGCGTCGGCGCGGCTCAGGCCGGTTACCGAAGGGGCGGTGGTCCGCGCCGGACCGGCGAGGAGGATCGCCGCGGCGACCATCGCTCCCAGGAAGCCGAGCACGAGGACAAAGGCGGCGATCGCTCGCCGGCGAGCGGAAGGATTGACGTTGCGCCGCGGCGAGCTTGGCGGGGCCAGCCGGGTCGGGTCAGGGCCATCCGGAGGTCGGGGCGGCGCGCCAGAACTGGAGCGGCCGGCGTCGGGACGATCAATGACCGGGGGCCGGCGCGAGGGCGGGAGGGCGCTGACCGAACTTCCGGATCCCCCAGCGGTCGCGCCGACCAGCACAGGCGCGGGGTGGGCGGCGACCCGACTCCGGCT
>JBAPXO010000419.1:0-1552 GCA_049284255.1 Solirubrobacteraceae bacterium
CTGCAGCTGTTCCTCAAGGACATCGGCAAGGTGCGCCTCCTCACCGCCCAGGAGGAAGTCGACCTGGCCAAGCGGATCGAGCGTGGCGATCTTGACGCCAAGCAGAAGATGGTCGAGTCCAACCTGCGCCTGGTCGTCTCGATCGCCAAGAACTACCGCAACCAGGGCCTGCCGTTCCTGGACCTGATCCAAGAGGGGACGCTCGGCCTGGTTCGCGCCGCCGAGAAGTTCGACTACCGCAAGGGCTTCAAGTTCTCGACCTACGCGACCTGGTGGATTCGCCAGGCGATCGCCCGGGCGCTGGCCGACAAGGCCCGCACGATCCGGATCCCGGTCCACGTGGTCGAGAAGCTCAACAAGATCGGCCGCGCTGAGCGCAAGCTCGTCACCGAGCTTGGTCGCGAGCCCACCGCCGAGGAGATCGCCGAGGTCACCGGGATCGAGCCTGAGGAGGTCGAGTCGATCAAGCGCTCGGCTCAGGCGCCGGTCTCGCTGGAGAAGCCGGTCGGCGACGAGGAGGAGTCCGAGTTCGGCCAGTTCATCGCCGACGAGCGGGCCGAGTCCCCCTATGAGCGCGCCGCCGAAATCCTCACCAAGGAGGCGCTGCGCGAGGCGCTGGAGAACCTCAGCTACCGCGAGCGCCGGGTGCTCGAGCTGCGCTATGGGCTCGGCGGGGAGCATCCCCGCACCCTCGACGAGGTCGGACGGACGTTCAACGTCACCCGCGAGCGGATCCGGCAGATCGAAAATCAGTCGCTCAAGAAGCTCCAGTCGCTGGCCGAAGCGCAGAAGCTGCGCGACGTCGCCTAGCTCCGCCCCCGAAAAACCAGGGCCGGTGCGCTAGCCGCTGGGAGCGGACGCGAGCCGGTGTCGGTTCGTCCCCCGCTTCAGTTCGTGAAGTCTTGCGCTAAAATCGGTATTCCGATGGCTTCCAGTGATACCTGTCCAGTCTGTCGCACGGCCGAGATCGTTTGCGGGAAATGGACGCTGCTGGTGATCCGCGACCTCGCCGACGGGCGTTCGCGCTTTTGCGAGCTCGAGCGGTCGCTGGCCGGCATCAGCCCGCGGACGCTGTCGTTGCGTCTGCGAGCGCTGGAGGAGGCGGGCATCGTCGCCCGGCAGACCTTCCCCGAGGTTCCGCCCCGCGTCGAGTACGTGCTCACCGACAAGGGCCGCGCGCTCGTGCCGCTGATCGAGGACATGCGCGCCTACGGCCGCGAGTGGCTGGGGTCCGACTGCGACCAAGAGGTCGCCCTCGACGCCGGTCCCGAGCCGGCCGTCGTAGTCGCCGCCTGACCTCGTCGCACCCTTGCGGATCGCCGTCGCCGCCGACGAGCTGACCGGGATCGCCTCGCGGCTGCCCGAGTTGCTGCGCGCCCGCGGGCACGAGCCCGTGCTCCATGGCGTCTATGCCCCCGACGAGCGCTCCGATTGGGCGTGGGCGAGCGAGCGGGCGGCGCGCGACGTCGCCGACGGCGCCGCCGATCAGGCAGTCGTGGCGTGCTGGACGGGCACGGGCGCGAGCATCGCCGCCAACAAGGTCGCCGGCATC
>JBAPXO010000420.1:0-1745 GCA_049284255.1 Solirubrobacteraceae bacterium
TCTCGCTGGTCGGGGGCCGGAGGCATCATTGTGTGCCAATTGGGTTCGCGTGTTTCGGCCAAAGGCATCACCGTGTACCGAAGAGGGCACTCCGCGACCCGAATGATCCACGTTGACCCCTCTACCCGCCCAGCCTGTTGAGCGTGGTAACCGTGGGGACGGTGTGTCGATGTCCGGGCGCCACGATAGCGTCGGGTGCCACGCCCACCCCGGACCGAGGCTCTGTCGCCAACCACTGATGCTGTCGCCTACGCCAGCGACACGGAGCCGCGTCTGTCGCCTACGCCAGCGACACCGAGCCGCGTCTGTCGCCTACGCCAGCGACACTAATAGGCGATGTCGATGGCGGAGATGACAGGACCCGGAATCTGTCGATGGCGTAGCTGACATGGGGCCACTCCGGCGGCGGACACCGAACCGCCATGGCACACGCCCCAGTCGGAGGTTCTCCTGCGGGTGCGAGGGGTCGAGGCGCAGGGAAGTTTCTGCGGACCTTCCGAAGGAGCGTCCGCAGAAACTTACCCTCGCCGCGCGCCCCGCCGCCACGTCAGCTTTTGACTTTGACCGTCAAGCCTTTGACCGTCAAGAACCACTACGCCTGGGGAGCGTCAGCCTCTGGGGACATGGCCTTGACGATGCGCTCGAGGTCGTCGATGGTGGCGAACTCGACCGTGATCTTGCCCTTGTTGCGGCCCATCTCTACTTTGACCCGAGTCTCGAATAGATCCGACAGCCGGTCGGAAAGGTGACGCAGCGCGGGGGCGACCGGCTTGGCCGCGACTGGGCGCCGAGGCGCCTTTTCCGGTTCGTCGGCGCCGAGGGTGACGATCTCCTCGACCGTGCGGACCGAAAGTCCCTCGGCGACGATCCGCTGGGCCAGGCGCTCCTGGGCGAGCGGCGAGTCGAGCGAGAGAAGGGCACGGGCGTGGCCGGCGCTGATCACGCCGGCGGCGACGCGCTTCTGCACCGCGGGCGGCAGATTGAGCAGGCGGAGAGTGTTGCTGATGTGCGGGCGGGAGCGGCCGATCCGCTGGGCGAGCTGTTCATGAGTGGCGCCGAAGTCATCGAGGAGCTGCTTGTACGCCGCCGCCTCTTCGAGGGGATCGAGTTGCGCGCGGTGAAGGTTCTCGATGAGCGCGTCGCGGAGCATGTCGTTGTCGGACGTCTCGCGGACGATGGCCGGGATGCGGGCGAGCCCGGCTCGCTGCGATGCCCGCATCCGCCGTTCGCCCATGACGAGCTCGTAGCGGGCGGGGCCGAGCTTCCGCACCACGACCGGCTGGAGCAGGCCGACCTCGGCGATGGAGGCGGCTAGTTCCTCGAGCGCGTCTTCGTCAAATGTCAGCCGCGGCTGGCGGGGGTTGGGCGTGATCGCGTCGATCGGCACTTCCTCGAAATAGGCGCCGTCGACCTGACGGAGCCCATTGTCGGCGTCGGCCGGAGACTGACCCCCGGTGGCATCCCCCGGACGCTCGGAGCCGATGACCCCGACCGCGCTCTGGGCGCCGACCGATCCGACGGCACCCTGCTCGGCACGCTGACCTTCCGGGATGAGTGCTCCGAGGCCTCTGCCGAGACCTCGCCGTTGCTGCGCCACTGTCTCTCCTGTGTACGTGCTCGTGTAGCCGCGGAGACGGCCCCGGTGCCAGCCGAGGATGGTCGTGGCCGTCGATCCAATGTAATGCCAAGCGCCGGTCGATTGAGCGGCTTCGCCCACGCTGGTTTCACGTGAAACAGCGTCGTGG
>JBAPXO010000421.1:0-2528 GCA_049284255.1 Solirubrobacteraceae bacterium
CCCGATAGCCGCGCGGCCGAGCGCGTTCGCGTAGGTCGGAAACGAATAGGGGACCAGTGCGAGCTGCTCGACTGGCATGTCCGCGGCCATCGCCGTCGCCGCCAGCTGTGCGAGCTCGACTGCGCGCTCTCCCACGATGTGGCAGCCCAGGATGCTGTGAAGTTGGCGATCGACGATCAGCTTGCAGAACCCGGTCTCGCGCCCATCGATGATCGGTCGCGGCAGCGAGTCGAATGGCACTGTCGACACCACCGCGTCGTGGCCCTCCCGGGCGGCCGCTTCGGTTAGCCCGACGGACGCGTATTCGGGGTCGGTGAAGCTTCCGATGGGACTCACCTTGGCGGGCAGCGGGGTTGTCGCCCCAAGGACGGCGTTGGAGGCGGCGACTAGCGCCTCCCGGACGGCCTCGTGTACCACCATCGCGCGCCCGGTGACGTCGCCGGCGGCGAATATGTGAGGCACTGTGGTCCGCAGCTGGCTGTCCACCTGGACGTACCCGCGCTCGTTAGTCCGAACGCCGGCCCGCTCGAGGCCCAGCCCGGCGCTTGCCGCGACCCATCCAACCGCGACCACAGAGACCGTGGCGTCGACGCTGCTCGTGGCACCGTTCGCTGAACGGATGAGGCGTACCCCGCTCGGAGAAGGCTCGAAGCGATCAATCGTTCCGGCGTCTTGGACGATCTGAATGCCTGACGCGGTCAGGGCGGCGCTGACGGCGTTGGAAACGTCCTCGTCCTCGCTCATCAAGATCCGCGGAGCAGTCTCGACGAGGTGGACTTGTGAGCCAAACGCGTTGAAGATGGAAGCCACCTGCACCCCGGTCGCGCCAGCGCCGATCACGATCAGCGACGGCGGAACCGCGGAAAGCCCCCAGGCGTCGCTGTGCGTCGCCGTCAGGTCGAAGCCAGGAACCGAAAGCCGCCGCGAGATTCCTCCGGTGCAGACGATTATCTTCTCCGCCTTAAGCGGCGGTACGTTGTCGCTCTCGACGGTGTGCGGGTCGACGAACCGCGCCGTGCCTGCCTGCTCGTAGATACGCACCCCGGCGGCGTCGAGATCGTCGCGCAGGAGCGAGTGCTCCCGGACGTCTTCGGTCACCTCATCGACGCGAGCCAGCAGCCGAACGTAGTCGAGCGAGGGCTCGGCGGCCGCGATCCCGTACCGCGGGAGCTGCCTCGCCTCGCGGATCAGCCGCGCGGCCTGCGCGAGCGTGCGCACCGGGACGGGCCCATCATTCGCGGCCATGCCCCCAAAATCATCTCGGGTAATCAGCGCCGCGCGGGCTCCGAGCCGAGCCGCGCGGAGCGACGCGATCACACCGGCGGGTCCGCCACCGACGACCAGCACGTCGAGCACGTCGGTTGGCGTTGAGGCCATTGAGCGATGATCGAAACCCCGGACCGGATCGTCATCCTCCTAATCGGGTGAGGCGGCCCCGGCGACACGACGTAAGGATGCGACACCCGCGCGATGACGGCCGTGCCGGGCCGTCAGGGGCGCGAGCATCGAGGAGGTCGTCATATGAGTCGCACGAAGCAGACGAAACACGACGGAGCGGTCAAGAAGCTGGGCCGCAAGCGCTACGAGAAGGAGCTCGCTCGTCTGCAGGGGGAGCTGGTTTGCCTTCAGGAGTGGGTCGTGCGCGAGGGGGCCAAGGTCTGCATCGTGTTCGAAGGCCGTGACACGGCGGGTAAGGGCGGGGTGATCAAACGGATCTGCGAGCGACTGAGCCCCCGTGTCTTCCGAGTGGTCGCGCTCCCAGCGCCGACCGACCGCGAGAAGTCCCAGATGTACGTCCAGCGCTACATAGAGCATTTTCCGGCTGGCGGCGAGGTCGTGATCTTTGACCGCAGTTGGTACAACCGCGCTGGGGTCGAGCGGGTGATGGGCTTCTGCTCCGAGGACGACGTATCCCGATTTCTGCGACTCACGCCGCCGGTGGAGAGGGCGATGGTTGACTCCGGGATCATCCTGCTCAAGTACTGGCTTGAGGTCGGCCACGAAGAGCAGACACGCAGAATCGAGTCGCGTATCAACGACCCGCGCAAGGTCTGGAAGCTCTCGCCCATGGACCTCAAGTCCTACAGCCGCTGGTATGACTACTCCCGGGCGCGTGACGAGATGTTCGCCGCGACCCACACGGAATTCGCTCCCTGGCACATCGCTGACTCAAACGACAAGAAGCGCGCGCGACTGAACGTCATCAGCCACCTGCTCGAGCAGATCCCCTACGACTCCCTGCCTGCGGAGCGAGTCGTGCTCCCGGATCGCGAGAAGCGACACGGTTACCACGAGCCCGACCACTCCCACCAGTACATCCCGGCCAAGTACTAGCCAGTCCCAACCTTTGTCTGACGTCAACTGGCCGCGGCGTGATCGGTCGGCTGGATGCGGGGCCCGCCGATCCCCTGGGTGTCAGCGATATTCGCTCGGTCGAAGTCGACCGAGCGGCCATAGGATCGCTGGACCGTCGCATCGAGACGGGTCAGCTCGTCCTGGATCGCTGCCCGGTACTCGGGCCGAACCTC
>JBAPXO010000422.1:0-2908 GCA_049284255.1 Solirubrobacteraceae bacterium
CGACGTCGTGCACGTCGCCGTCGAGGTGCGGCACCAGCAGCAGCGGGCTCGCGCCCATCTCGGCCTGCAGACGGGTGAGGTTGCGACGATCGCGGCGGGCGAGGAGGTGGTAGTCGTTGAAGTTCTCGGCAACCCGCGCTGCGAGACCGGCGGGCAGGTCGCCCAGCGACGCCACGAGATCCTCGGGTTCGGCGTCTCCCAGAAGATCGTGGTGGACCCGGTTGACGATCACGCCGGCGAACGGAAGCTCGGATTCGCTCAAAGTGCGGCGAAACCAGATCGCCTCGTCGATCGCCGCCGCCTGGGCCGAGGTCACGAGCACGAAGGCCGTCGTGGGCGCTTTGAGCATCCGTTGCACCTGCGCCGCGCGCTCGGAGAAGTCGTCGGTCATGTCACCTAGCAGGCCGAAGAACGTCGACAGGTCCGAGAGCAGGTCCACGCCCGTGATCCGTCGGAGCGCCCCCAGCAGCGGCGCCGCGCCACGGCCGAGGACGCGCATGCCCACGCCCGTGGGGCGGACGAACGCCTTCAGCGCCCGTCCCTCCAGGAACGAGGTCAGCC
The DNA here is from genome assembly GCA_049284255.1 of Solirubrobacteraceae bacterium. Classification (GTDB taxonomy): domain Bacteria; phylum Actinomycetota; class Thermoleophilia; order Solirubrobacterales; family Solirubrobacteraceae; genus Palsa-465. The sequence goes on from JBAPXO010000422.1 coordinate 562, forward strand.
GTCCCGGAGCGTCGAGGAAGTCCACGGCGTTACGCGACGGGGGCGTGTCGAGGACCAGCAGGTCAAAGTCGCCGTCGCGGTCGAGCTCGTAGAGCTTGGCCACCGCCGTGAACTCCTGGGAGCCCGAGACGGCGGTCGAGAGCTGCCGGTAGACGCCGTTTGACTTGATCTCCTCAGCGCGCTCCGGATCGGCGGCAACCCGGTCGATGAGCTCATCGAAGGTGCGCTTGGGGTCGAGCATCATCGCCCACAGCTCGCCCTTGAGCTCGACGCCTCCGGCCCGCAGGCGGTCGGGCTCGACGCGCCGGGGCTCGTTCTCGAGCTCGTCCAGTCCGAGCGCGTTGGCCAGGCGCTTGGCGGGATCGATGGTGACGACCGCCACCTTGGCTCCCTCTGCGGCCATCCCGAGCGCCACGGCCGCCGAGGTCGTCGTCTTGCCCACGCCCCCGGATCCGCCGCAGACGCACACTCGTTTGCCCGCAAGGAGTTCAGCGACGCTCACGCGGGCACCGACTCAAGCTTGGTCAGCCCGGCCTCGATGCCGTCGGCAAGCACCTCGAGCTCGGCGCGGCCGATCTCCTCGCAGAACAGGCAGGGGAGGACCATCGGCGTGCCACCGAGTCCCGCCTGCAGGCGCCGCAGCTGGTCGCGCTGGGCGTGGGCCCGGGCCTGCTCAGACAGAGCGGCGCGCAGCGCCGCGCTGACCAGCCGCGTCTGCGCGCTCTCACGCGCCTTCTCCAGCCGCTTGCGGTCCGAGGGCCGGAAGCGCTGGGGATAACAGCCGTTTACGATCACGGCCTCGAGCTCGAGTTCGTCCTCGGCGAGAGCGTCACGCAGCCACAGCGTCTCGTTGACGGGCATCTCCTCGGCGGTGGCCACCGCGACGACGGCGGTGAAGTCGCGGTCGGCGATCGTGGCAGCGATCGTCGCGGCCTGGTGGGCGATCGGACCGACGCGCGCGATCTCGGCAAACGTCTTGGGGGTCCGCAGGATCCCGACGCCATGGCCGGCCGCCGGCGAATCGACGATCACGAGGTCGTAGGGCTCGGCGCCGCGGGTCCGCCTCTCGAACTGGGCCAGCTCCCAGACCTTGCCGATGCTCAACAGTTCCCGCATTCCGGGGGTGGCCATGGCGAACGCTCCGAACAGGCGGTTGGAGCCCAGCGCCTGGCCGACGGCGCCGGTCTTCACGCGCAGGTACTCATCCATCGCGCTCTGGGGGTCGATCGAGATCGTGAACAGGCCATCGGCGAGCTCGACCTCGGTGAACGTCGCGGGCGGCGGCTCCTCGGAGGCGCTGAGCGATTGGCGTACGCGGTCCTGGCTGGCGAGCTCGGCGACGACAACCCGCAGCCCGCGACGGGCCGCCAGCAGCCCCAGCGCCGTGGCGACGGTTGACTTGCCGACGCCCCCCTTTCCGGTGACGAAGATGAGACGGCGCTGCAAAAGCCCGGGCACGGGACTTGAAAATACTGCCCTCGGGATTGGGGGCGCGCAGAGGATTTCCCGCGGCGCTTGCGAATACAGGCGCGTATGAGTCCCCAAGGCATCGGAGTCTGAGAACACGATGAAGGTGATCGCGCTGGCAAACCAGAAGGGCGGCGTCGCCAAGACGACGACCACGCTGAACCTCGCCGTGGCCTTCGCCGAGGAAGGCCACCGCGTGCTGTGCTGCGACATGGACCCGCAGGGCAACCTGACGATGTCGCAGGGGATTGACCCCGACACGCTCGACAAGTCGATGTACGACGTTCTCGTCCATCACGTCTCGATGCGGGAGGTGATCTGCAAGCGGGAGGTCGACGTCGCCTGCGCTTCCATCGACCTCGCCGGCGCCGAGATCGCGATGTCGACGATGATCGGCCGTGAGCGCTCCCTGCAGAAGGCGCTCAAGGGCGTGTCGGACGACTACGACTTCGTCTTCATCGACACCCCGCCGAGCCTCGGACTGCTCACGATCAACGCCCTGACGGCCTCGGACAAGGTAATCGTCCCCGTGCAATGCGAATATCTGTCGATGCGCGGGCTCATCCAGCTGCAGAACACGCTGGGGATGATCAGAGAGAACCTCAACCCCGATGTCGAGATCGAGGGAATCCTGCCGACGCTCGTCGACCTACGTACCTTGCACGCCAAGGAGGCGATCGAGCTGCTCGAGGAGAATTTTGGCGACCAGGTTTTCGCGTCCCGGATTCGCAAGACGGTCCGATTCGCGGAGGCACCTGTGAAAGGCATGTCCGTGCTCAAGTACGATCCCGACGGTCTGGCCGCACACGCCTATCGGCAGCTCGCGAAGGAGGTCCTGTCCAATGCCAAGCGGTAAGCGCGCGAGTATGCGCGAGGGACC
>JBAPXO010000423.1:0-3586 GCA_049284255.1 Solirubrobacteraceae bacterium
GAGAACCTCAGCCGTCTCAACTCCGCGCGGGATGATCCTCTCCGAGAGGTCACGCGCATAGTCCTCCAGAGCCTCGACGCTTCCGGTCTCCAAGGCGTCGACGTAGTTGTCGTAGACCGCGGTCGCCTCCGAGAAAATCTCCTCGTCGGACATGACGTTTAGAAGCTCGGCGGCGCTGATTCGGCGTGCCCACTCCTCCCGCAGCTCCGTGCGCTTTTCACGGAGGTAGGCGACCAGCTCCTGCAGGAGCTGGTCCGCCTCCTTCGAGGTCTTCTTTGGCTCCTTCTGAGCGCTCGGCGGCACCTCGTTTTCATCCCGCTGGTTCCCAGGAGCGTGTGTCTGCGCGTTATCGGCGCTTGCTTCGCGCTCGTCCTCGGTGGCGGTCTCATCGTGCTCTTGATCCATCTGCTCCTCCTCAGGTCGGGAACTGGCCACAGGCCACGTTCGCGGTGGGATCGAGGGCTGAATCTCGCTCATCGCGGCCGCCGTGTACGGGCTCGAGCTCCGTCGAGGAACAAGCCGGTGACCGTCGCCGTCATGTCCTCTTTACCCAGCGGAGCCGTCGACGTCAGTGATCCCACGACTAACCCTATGAGTGACTCGGTCAGTCGCGTGCTCGAGATGTCGGGTCTGATCTCTCCGTCCGCTTGGGCTCGCTCCAGCAGCCGGCGCAACGGGAGCACGAGCTTGCGCTCATATTGCTCGGGGTCAGACCTCAGACGCTCCCGCGTCAAGAGCACGAACAGGTCACCGACCTCTACGAGCGCCCGAACCGCCCTGGAGACACCCTCGCTGGACTCCATCTCGTCGATCCGAGCCGCCGCCAGGCGACTGTCCACCTCACCGACGGCGGTGGCCGCCAACTCGTCGAGGAGGGCCTCGCGGTTAGGGAAGTACCGGTAGACGGTCGCGCGCGCGACTCCCGCGGCTTCGGCGACCTCGTTCATGCTCGCCTGCTCGCCTCGTACGACGAAGAGCTGTGCGGCTCCGTCGAGGATGGCGGTGGCGACCCGCTGCTGCAGCGCGTGCCTGGGGGCTGGTGGCGGTGACACGTCGGTCTGACTAATAGTCTAGACGCTCTCGATATGAGATGCTATTGTCTCGTAACAGGTCAGTGCTGTCTATGTCGGGAGGTGGGAACCGGACATGTCTTTGTCTGAACAGACGCGCAGGGGCTTGCGCGAAATGCCATCCAACGCCGCGTGGCTGCTGTCACGCGCCCTCAAACCTGCAGAGTCGGTGGGATCCGCAGCTGAATCGGCGGCCGCGGGAGCGCGTGATACCGGGCGCAGGATGAGCGCCGCGGTAGCAGACGCGGTTCCCGGTGGCGGAGACTCGGTCGACATCCGGATGCGGCGAGCGCAGGAGGCAGGCCAGCGCGCTCGTGAGGCCGAGGAGCGTGCCGTCGCTGCCGCCGTGGAGTCCAGGCACCGCTCCGACCATGCCCGCCAGGTCAGCGAGAGCGGCCGCGCCCGTGTCCGAGAAGTGCAGCGTGAGACCGAGCGACGCGTCAAGCAGCGGGTTGCCGATGCCCAGAAGTCCGCCGAGGAGGCCGTCAAGCACGAGCGTCGCGCGGCTGAGGCGGATGCCGAGGAGCAGCGACAGCAGGCCCAGGCCGAGATCCAGGACGAGGTCCAAGAGGCGCAGCATGAGGCCGAGGCCGCCCAGCAGCGGGCGCATGAGCTTGTGGAGGAGGCAACCGAAAGGCTGGCCGAGGCCCGGCAGCTGGCAGCTGAGGCGGCCGGGGCGGCCCGAGCGGTCGCGGAGGAAGCCCACCGGCATGCCGAGCAGCTCGCGACCGAGGCCGAGCAGCAGGCCGGTGATGCCGACGCTCAGGTGCGGGCGGCCGAGCACCTGCGTGAGCGGTCAGAGGAGACTGCGAAGCACACGGCCCACGCGCTTCACGAGAATGGCACCAACGGCGATCTCGGCTCCTACAACAAGCCCGAGCTGGTGGAGCTGGCGGCCAGCATCGGTATCGACAAACGAACCACGATGACCAAGCGCGAGCTCGTCGACGCCATCACCAGGGCGTCGCGCGGCGCGCGGTGAACGGAGGCGACCCTCGATGAAGCTCCGCACTCGCAAGAGCAAGCTGCAGCAGATACTCGATGCCGTCACCGACTCGGTAGACGGCACCTCGTTCCGTCGAGGCGTTTCGAGCATCGGCTCCAAATCCGCGGTCACCTCCATGCTGACGGAGGGTGCTGTGCGCAAGGCCGGCCTGGTCGCGGGAGGCCTGGCCGGTCTGACCGTCGGCAGCGTCGGCATCTCGTCCTACCGGCATCGCACGGAGGGGGCGAGGGGCGATTCGTGAAGCTCGCTACGGTGGCATTCTTCGCGGTCGGCTATGTGATGGGTACCAAGGCCGGGACTGAGCGTTATGCGCAGATCGTCCAAGGAATGGCGACGACGTCGCAACGGCTCGAGGAGTTCAGCGCCCGTCGGTCGGCCGGCACCGGGCAGCCCGCCGCGGACTCCGCTGACCGCCGTTCCTGATAGCCGGCGGCGCCTCGGAGATGGAGTCCTCATCGAGGCCTCGGTGGTGGGCCGCATCCTCGGTATGCGCGTGCTCAAGCTCCATGCCACGGTCGTGCTTGCCCCCGCCGAGGTTTCGAGGCCGCCCACCGTCCCCGGGCCGTGGCGCCAGATGGACCGTGTGACGGTGGGAGACCGTCCGACGGCTCGTGCGGCCCTCCCCTCCGGGGAAGCCACGGGCCTTGCCTACGCGGTCAGGCAGATCAACGAGGGCGCCCAGCTTCTCGAGCACTCACGGCGCGTCGATTCCTGAGGATTCCCGGGAGACTGTGTCCCCCGACCCGCGTCTGCCGCTCGGCGCTCGTCGGATCGACTAGCTAGTTCGACCGACTAGGCGCGTTGCTGGTCGCGGCTCAGATCGTCGGGCAGCGGGACGTCGCGAGGCTGCCCGCCGGTCTCTTGCTCCCACGAGGTGAACGCCTCGGCGTCTCGCCCGTCGTGCTCGCCGGAGCCGCCCAAGGCGATCAGCACCACCCGGTCCGGACCGTAGTTGACGAGTTGGCGGCGCACCCCGGGCGCGACCCGGATGAGCTCTCCTTTCGCCAGCTCGGTCTCTTCGCCCTCGATGATCACCGTGAGCCGGCCCTCGAGCACCAGGTAGACCTCCTCCTGGCGCGCGTGGCGATGGATCCGCATCCGCTGTCCCGGTCCGAGCGCCATCTGGTTGATCCCGAACGAGGTGACCCCGAGCGCCCGGCGCAGCGAGACGAAGCGCTCCGCGGTGTCCGGATCAAGCTGGGTGCGACTGATGCCTTCCTCCATGGCCCGGATCATGGCATGCCTGAGGGCTGCGGTGCGGCCGGCCGACCGGCGGGACATCGCCGTCACCCCGCCGGACGCGCCTGTTTTTACAGCAGGATTGTGCGAAACTTGGCAGGTGCTGGATACGCCCGTCGGCCTGGACTACGACGACGTGCTCGCCCAGCCTTCGCGTGCCCGCGTGTTCCGGCTGCTGGTCGAGCTCAAGCGCGCCACCCGGACCTCCGAGCTCGCGTCCCGGCTCGGCTTGCACCCCAACGGGGTGCGGATCCACTTGGAGCGCCTGGAG